>USGP01000051.1 GCA_900554315.1 uncultured Mycoplasmatota bacterium | reverse complement strand
CGCCTATGCCTATAGCCAGCTTTCCTTCACTGGTCTCATCCTCCAATTATTTTTTTCAACAATTTTAAGCTTACCTTATTCTATTTCTTATCTTTCACCTAACCCCCTCCTGCTATTATTCTTCCATTTGTAGCATATTCCTCAATCCATCCAATCCACGGTGCAGGAAATTCTATGCATCTTCCAGAAGTTGTGTCTTCAAGCCTGCCAATTAATGCCAAGTTACGACTTATCCGCTTTAAACACCTGCTTTGATGCGTCCCTGTTCTTGTATAGTCTCACAACTTCCTTTCCACCAGAAAGTAACTGGACGCAACACTCCATTGTCTCTAATAAATTTAAGCATGAAAGTGCCAGTAGCTTTTTATGTCTACTGGCTTTTCACATAACAAAATAAGCAACGTTCTTATTTCATCAGATATTCTTAATATTCTTTTCTATTTGAAGTAACATAATCTAATTTAGCCTTACTACCACTCTCTACACTCTTGACTATAAAATTTATCAACTGCTACCGCTGCATTATACAAGGAGTCTATGTTTGCGAGATTGTCATCTTCGAGTATTGCTCTTCTAAATCCTAATGTCCCTCCATCTGATTCATCCATTTTATTTGAATCCAACTTATTTTTATATTCTTCTATAATTTTTTCCATTTTACTAAGATACTCTCTTGTATAATCATCAACATCATCTTTAATTTTTCCTATTTCACATTGTAAATCACTTAACTTTTTTTTCATAATTTCTCTTTTCATAATTAAACACCTATTCCTTTATATTTCTTACTTCCGTAATCCAATTTGAATCAAACTTACTAAATAAAATTTGTTTACCATTTCCAGGTCTAGGATCGCTAATTTTAGTTTGTGCTTTTGCTGTTCCAATAGCATGAGTAACTTCTGTTTTCTTCTTCACTCTAGCAACTTTTACAACATTTCGATTTCCCCATTCTTTTGATAATGCCATTTTATCCATATATTCTTCAATTGTAGAAAGTCAGTAAAATCAATGATTTACCGTACCTTAGAAATAAATTGTCGGACAAATCCTTTTGTATACCTGGGGGCAAATTTCGCCATAAGGTGTCCTTTCCCCTTTAGGTAAATGACAAAAAGCTATTATTAATTTCTGCATTTCATTCACTTCGTGAACAGGCAGAAATTAAAATAGCTTTTTGAGTTAGGGACTTTGAAGTCCTAAAGTATAGACATAATTAAATTTAATTTTATAAATATTACATATTTTCTATAGCATCACTGATTCTATCATTTAGATATTCAATAAAATTTTTATAATTAATCTTGTACTTTTTATCTCCTTGTGACCACATCATAACGGCTCCAGTTTTTACATCAATACAATAAATCCATTCGTCACAATTTTCTATTACAATCTTATCGTCATTCAACCCATATGACCTGAATTCTAGTGTCTTTTCCACAAATATCATTTTGCCATTTTTACCTACACCCAATGTTTCAATGCCATCCAGTCCACCATGCCCATAATTTTTCAAAAACCAAACATACTGCTCTGGAATTTTTAAATTTAATATTTTTTCTGCATCATATAAATCTTTATCATCTACATTAGGATGTGTAAAATCACCTTTTTCTTCATATTGACTTATAATCTTAACAATTTTATCATACATATTTTATTTTCCTCCTACGATTTGCTCTGCTCTCCATTTCCAATATGAACGTCTAAAATTATTATATTGCTTATTCAATATTGGATCATTTCTAAAACTTGCTCCATCTTCGATAAGACCATGCAACTGTGAATAATATTCTTGATGTGTAATCTCTCGAATCTCAACCATTGGTCCTGCTTCTTTTTGCAAAATATGATGTAGTTGAATAGCATTACCATCTGTCCCTATAGGAGGCTTGCCAGCCTGCATACGTTCTAAGTTTGTTAGTCCTGTTGTCTCATCAAAATACTCAAAATCTATATCATTCCTTTGATATACCTTTCTACTTACATCTCTAACTTCTCCATTAACTTTAACTGTGCCTTCATATTCTACTGAAGTGTAAATTACAGAACCACTTCCACCCTCACAAGTAATACTACTTTCAGACTCCCCCCGACCTTTGCTAGTAGACATAACCTTATTCTTTCCATCTGCCTTTGACGATGACTTTC
>USGP01000050.1 GCA_900554315.1 uncultured Mycoplasmatota bacterium | reverse complement strand
AGAAAAAATAAAATATTATAGTTATTGAAATAATATCTAACATATATAAGAAATCTAATAGAAATATTAGATTTTTTATTTTGCCTTCAAAAAGGAAGGAGTAAAAAGAAAATGAAAAAAAATGAAAACAACAAACCAAAAAATAATGAAAAAATTAAAAAAGAAACAGAAAAGATTAAAGAGATTATAAGAAAGGAGACAGGTATTTATATAAAGAAGATGAACTCAAGAAACTTAAAGAAAGAATTTGAACAATTTTATTATATTATGGCATCAAATTATTATGAGTGTTTAACAGCAATAGGGTATTTAGATGAAATAGAAACTGATTGCTTTGCTTGTATAAAAGATGATTACTTATCAGATTTTGTAAGGTCAATGAGTGCTATGATGAATAAAATATTTTGTGATGAAGAAAAAGACTTTTCAGATATAATGAATGGAATTATGAGAATGTTAATTTCTGAAGATAAAATTGTTAATATTATAAAAGACGATATACCTAATTGGGTAATATTAAGAAAAAAGATAAGACCAGGATTAGTAAATATTGTACCTTTATATGATAATTTAAATGAATACTATTTGAATTATTCATATAGTTATAATGTTCAAGAAGATATAAAACCTTTTATTGCAGGACTTAACAATTTATTTGGTAAATTAGCAGATGATGAGGAGTTTATATATGTTTCTACTCATTTACAAGATGATAAAGAAATAACAGAGGAATAAATATTCAAGACAAGAGTTAGCTTTTAGGAGTTAGCTCTTTTTTTGAGGAAAGGAGCAAGAATGGGAAAGTGTCAGATAATTGCAATAGCAAATCAAAAAGGTGGAGTTGGAAAAACAACAACTACATTTAGTTTAGGAGTTGCACTTAGTAAACAAGGAAAAAGAGTATTACTAATTGATGCAGATCCACAACGGAGATTTAACTACTTGTATGGGTTACTATAATCAAGATGAATTGCAGAATACTATTGGAACATTAATGTCTGATACTATATGTGATAATGAAATAAATGCAGAAAATGCTATTCTTCATCATAAAGAAGGAGTAGATTTAATTCCTGCAAATTTAGATTTATCAGCAATAGAGTTTTCATTAGTTAATGCAATGAGCAGAGAGTTCACGCTTAAAAATTCTATAAGAGGTATTAAAGATAACTATGATTATGTATTGATAGATTGTATGCCATCTCTTGGAATGATAACAATAAATGCTCTGGCTTGTAGTGATAAGATAATAATTCCAGTACAGGGAGAATATCTGGCTGCAAAAGGAATGGGACATTTATTAAAGACAGTTACGAGAGTGCAGAAACAAATAAATCCTAATTTGAAAATAGGTGGAGTATTACTTACATTAGTAGATAAAAGAACAAATTTATCAAAAGATGTAAGAGATACTTTAATCGACAATTATGGACAATATGTGAAAATATATGGTGCTGAAATACCAAAAGCAATAAATACAGCAAAATCAACATCAACAGGAAAGAGTATATTTGAGTTTGATAAAAATAGTCCTGTTGCAAACGCATACAATAATTTAGCAAAGGAGGTATTAGAGAATGAAAGAACAAGACAAAAAGATGGTACTTCCAAAGTTAGATGATTTATTCACAAGTCAAGAACAAAGAGATAATCCAGTTGTTGATGAGGTAAAGGAAATAGAACTATATAAAATAGGAGAATTTCCAGACCACCCTTTTAGAGTTATAGATGATGATAAAATGGAAGAAATGGTTAAAAGTGTAAAAGAACATGGAGTTTTATTACCTGTTATAGTAAGAAAACGAGGAGAAGGAAATTATCAAATGATTTCTGGACATAGAAGAAAAAGAGCGTGTGAACTTGCAGGAATAGATAAAATAAAATGTATTGTTAAAGAATTAACTGATGATGAGGCAACAATTCTTATGGTAGATAGTAATATTCAAAGAGAAGAAATATTGCCTAGTGAAAAAGCATTTGCATATAAGATGAAAATGGATGCTATGAGAAGAACAGCAGGTCGTCCGACAAAAGAAAATCCCCGACAAAATGTCGGGAATTATGAGACGGCAGATCTCATTGGAAAGGATAATGGAGAAAGTGGACGACAGGTTCAAAGATATATTCGTCTCACGGAATTAATACCAGAACTTTTAGATCTGGTAGATAAGAAAAAGCTCCAATTTACAGTTGCTATTGATATCTCCTACATCGATAAGGAAGTACAAGAATGGATTTACGAATATATTAGTGACACTGGATTTATTAAGCCAAAGCAGATTGCAGCACTCAGAAATCAGCTGAATGACGGGCCAATCAATCAGATTCAGATGTTATCAATTTTCAATAACTGTGTGATGGCAAAGAAAGTATCCCGGTCTC
>USGP01000049.1 GCA_900554315.1 uncultured Mycoplasmatota bacterium | reverse complement strand
GTAATAAGAAAAAAACATTAATTTTTAATTAGGGGTAAAGAGAATTTGAATATGAAAAAAATTAAAAACCGTTTTATAAAATTGTTTATGGCAATATGCCTTGTGTTTGTTAGTGTATTTGCATTTACACAGGCTAATGCTATAAGTGCTGTTTTTGCAAAAACGAATACAGATTCAGAGTATGTAAATACAATAACTGATTTAAAAACTACCAATTTGATGGGTGGTGTAACTTTATATGAGCAAAAAATGACATCACTTTTAAATGGGGATAAACAAAAAGCATTTCAAGAACATTTCGTTCAATGGGTTGATTTAGCAAGTTATTCTAACGCAAATGTTAAATTAGTAACATGGACAAAACAATCTATGGATAATTGGACTGCTGCTACAACTAAAGTTTGTGCACTTGACTGGGAAAAAAATCATCCAGGTTGGATTGTTATCGCAGGAACAAACGGAGATTTCTTCAGTAATTCAGGAGACAACACGAAAGAACCTACAAATAACTTTATGGCAGATGGCGATATGTATCGTGCAGATTATGTTGGTGGATATCGTGGTGTAGTTGGTATTAATGGTGATAATACGGTTGTTATTGGAGATCCTAAATTAAGCTCAAATATGATGCTATATATTTATGATAAAGATGGAAATGTGGCTGAAAAATTACCAATTAGTGGATATAATACTGCAGCAGCATCTGATGGAATAACACTATATACAAAAGATTGTGCAGATACTTATGATTTAACGGGTTATACAGTATGCGAAGGTACATATACAATTTGTAGAGTAGCTAATACAAAAAATAAATCTGTTTTTATAAAAGGTGAAATGAATATTTCTAGAGCTGGTAATGCCGAAGAAAAACCTTGTATGACAAGAGAAGAATTAAAAGAAGATGGAACAACAAAAACTACAATAGTAAGAGAATTTTATATTGCAACTAAAAATCAAGAAGTTGTTAATAAATTAAAATCTGGTGTAAAAGTGAAATGTCAATATGACTTTGTTGGTGAATGGGCAGATGTAATTAATACAATGGGATATAAATATGATTTGTTACTTAATGGTAAATCACAACATCAAAAATCAACAAATGCTGATTGCTATACAGATCACCCTAGAACCTTTATTGGCTTTAAAGAAGATGGTACTCCGGTTTTAATGGTAATTGATGGAAGAGGCAAAACTGCAGCCGAAAAAAATTATGGTGTAAGTTTATTTGAAGGCGCTGAAATTATGAAATTAGCAGGTTGTGTTAATGCATATAACCTTGATGGTGGTGGTTCGTCAACACTAATCGTTCGCAATCAAGGGGGCGGTTTTGATGTAATAAATAGGCCAAGTGATGGCTCTGAAAGATCAGATGCAAACGCAATATTCTTAGTTATGAGAGACCCTGCAGTAGAAACAGTAAGTGGAAGATCAAGCGCATCAACAATATCAATTAAGAGAAAAACAACAGACTATGCTAAATCAGTTACAGATATAAAAGTAACAGTAAATGGTAAAACATATGAAATGGAATCAGACGAAGTAATTGCAACTGGATTATTAGAAAATACAGTATACGATGTAAATGTAGAGTATAAACTAAATGGTGAATTATGCAAGAGTAGCTATAAAGCAAGTACTAATATGTATGATCCAGGAGTAGACATAAATCCAACAAGTAAAGGATTTAACATAGGATTAAGACAATCAGATGAAAATCTAATAACAAGTAAAGTAACAATAAGAGTAGAAGACCAAGAATATGTCATCGAAAATAGTGAAGGAAAACTAACAAGTTACGAAATAACAGGATTATTTAAAGATGATAGTTATCGAATTTCATATACATATGAAGTAACAATAAAAGAAACTGGTGAAAAATACACAAGAAGTGTAGAAGAAAAAACCTATCGAACATTAAGTTATGACATACCAGAAATAAAAGAATTCAGTATAAAGAAAAGAACTGGCAATAAAGCAACAGTAAACTACACAATAGAAGATGTTGATGGATTAATAACAAAAATGTATCTAGTATATAATGGCGAAAAAGTAGAATTAGAAATAGATTCAAACAAATACCAAATTGAAGAACTAGATATGAATAAAGTAAACACATTCAAATTAGTAATAGAATATGAAACACCTGATGGAAAGAAAAAAGAAATAGAGTCAGATGAAGTAACATTAGGTGAAGAACATGTACATGAATGGGTTGAAGCAACATGTACAGCACCAAAAACATGTAAGACATGTGGAGCAACAGAAGGTGAAGCATTAGGACATGATTGGAAAGAAGCAACAACAGAAGCACCAAAGACATGTACAAGATGTGGAGCAACTGAAGGTGAAAAACTACCTACAGAAAAGCCTAAAAAGAATTGTAAGAAAACATCATTAATAAGTATCCTAGTAAGTTTAACAGTACTAGCAGGATGCTTAGTAGTAAGAAGAAAACACTAAAAGATATTAAAAGTTTCAGTATATTACTGAAACTTTTACTTTAATAAAAATAAATAACTAGTTTAACTATATAAATTAGTTTTGAAAGGAAAGAAATATGAAAAAAGCAATTAAAACTATATTAACTATATATATGCTTTTATTGTTAACAGTTACATTTGGGATAAACAATAATAATATAAGTTTACTAGCTGCTACTAATACTAATTCGGAATATGTGAATACTGTAACTGATTTAAAAACAACTGATTTAATGGGCGGTGTAACTTTATATGAGCAAAAAATGACATCACTTTTAAATGGAGATAGTCAAAAAGCTTTTCAAGAACACTTTGTTCAATGGGTAGATTTAAAAAAAGAAAATGATGTACGAATAGTTACTTGGACAAAACAAAAAGCTGATAATTGGGCTGCATCAACAACACGTGAAGCCGCAATTGAATGGGAAAAATATCATCCAGGTTGGGTAGTTGTTGCGGGGACAAACGGAGATTTCTTTAGTAATTCTGGAGCTAATACTAAAGAACCAACTACTAACTATATGCAAGAAGGAGATATGTTCAGATCAGAGTATTCCAAACTACCTAGATCAGTTATAGGTTTTAAAAAAGATGGCTCATATATAGTTGGAGAACCAAAATTAACAGAAAATATGTTATTGCATATATATGCAGAAGATGGCAGTGTATTAGAAAAAATA
>USGP01000048.1 GCA_900554315.1 uncultured Mycoplasmatota bacterium | reverse complement strand
TTTTCATATTCTACTCCTTTACAAAATAATATATATTAAATACTAAAGTTAGTATTTAATTTTTTTATAATTATTATAAGGCTGTTTAAATATCATATATGTAAGAGGATTAATAATAATTGCTTGAATAATCATTGGTGATAAGAAAACTGCAGTACAATAATCATTATTAAAATATATAATCAAAAATGTATATACAAAACCAATCATAACAGTAATAACTTTACGAATGATTCTCTTTCTTTTGTTTGAAAGAGGTCTTTTTTTTGTATCTGCGGGCGCAAAAAGTAAATAGTTAAAAATACAAAATGCACAAATTCCATAGATTACATAATGAGATAGTTGCATATGTAACAATAAGTATGGTATTGCAATAAAGTTAAAAGTTGAAAAGATCAAACATTGGTAACTTTTAGCAGCATGAAATCCAAATCCTGTATATCGAATAATATTAAATAGAATAATTACAAAAATAAATTCTTTCAATATTCCCAACATAATTGCCAGAATGAGTAGTATAACCATTTTGCTGAAGGTCAGGTATAAACCTTCAAGCCCGTATCTTAATTTTCTTTGATCGTAGTTAGAAAAGGATTGGTATTTACATATTAAATTCATGCTACTATTTAAAAATAATTGTTTCATATACAACCACTAAACCTCAATCATCCTAATTATATAATTTAATTTATTTAAAAAACTAAAAAAGCAGTAAATTGCATAATAGAGATACTGATTTGTCGAATTTTGTCGAAAAACAAAGTTTTTCTTCCATCTAAGACACTTACAAAGGTATTTGAAGGAAAAAGCGTTTATAAATACCAAAAAATTGGTATTATGGAGTCACCAAGAAGATAAGGATGCTGTTGGTAGAAATGAGGTGCTAGAACATGATGGTTGGACGAGTAAAATGGTTCAATAATGATAAAGGTTATGGATTTATCGAGTACAAAGAAAATGAAGACGTATTTGTACATTATTCAGCAATTGAATTAGATGGCTATAAGACATTATCAGAAGGACAGCTTGTAGAATTCAAATTAGTAGAAACAAGCAAAGGATACCAAGCATTAAATGTTAAGTTAGTAAAAGAAACTGCTAATATGAAATAGTAGTTTTTTTTTCTAAATTATGCTATACTACAAGTATAAGGAGGTGATAGTATGGAAATTATTATTCATGGAGATAAACTTAAAATTACTGATGCTATGAAGGACTATATTGAAGAAAAATTAGAAAAGTTAAATAAGTATTTAGAGAATAGCGATAATGTTCGCGCGACTGTCATAGTTAAAGTAAAAAATCATGAGCAACGAGTAGAAATTACCATACCACTAAAGGCATTTATTTTAAGATCAGAAGAAGCCAAAGATGACTTCTATGCAGCTGTCGATAAGACAATTGATAAGCTAGAAAGACAGATTAGAAAAAATAAAACACGTATTATGTCAAAACAAATCAAGACAAATCGTGACTTTGTTGTATCTGCTTTCTCAGATGAAGATGCATCCGATGATAAAAAGATCTTAAAGAGAAAGAAAGTTGAAGTAAAACCAATGAACGAAGAAGAGGCAATACTTCAAATGGAGCTCTTAGGTCACCAATTCTATATGTATAAAGACAGCGAGACAAATCAAGTTGCAGTGGTTTATAAAAGAACTGATGGAAACTATGGTATAATCGAGTCTGAATAACAAGAAAAATGGAAGAATATCTTTTATTCTTCCTATTTTTTTGGTAGAATAATATGTTAAGGAGATGTTAAAGAATGAATATATTAAGAAAATTATTTGACCACGAATATAAAGAACTAAAACGTTTTTCAGTTCTTGCCGATAAAATTATGGATTTAGATGAAGAATATTCCAAATTAACAGATACAGAATTAAAAGCCAAGACAGAAGAATTTAAAGAAAGATTACAAAATGGAGAAACATTAGAAGATATTTTAGTAGAAGCATTTGCAACAGCTAGAGAAGCATCTTTTCGTGTTTTGGGAGAAAAGCATTTCTATGTACAAATCCTTGGTGGTCTAGCAATTCACTATGGTAACATAGCAGAAATGAAAACTGGTGAAGGTAAAACCTTAACATGTGTTCTTCCAGGTTATTTAAATGCCTTAACTGGAGAAGGAGTTCATGTAATCACAGTTAACGAATACTTAGCTAGCCGTGATGCTCAATGGATGGGCGATATTTATAGATTTTTAGGATTAACTGTAGGAGTAAATACAAGAGAGTTAAGTGCAAAAGAAAAACAAGAAGCATATAATTGCGATATTTTATACTCAACAAACAATGAAATTGGATTTGACTATTTAAGAGATAACATGGTTATTCGAAAAGAAGATCGCGTTCAAAGACCGTTAAATTTTGCTATTATCGACGAGGTAGACTCTGTATTAATCGATGAAGCAAGAACACCTTTAATTATCTCTGGAGGTCAAATGAACAGTGCTAATTTATATTTAGATGCTGACCATTTTGCTAAGGGGTTAAAGAAAGATGATGATTATGTTTATGATGAAAAAACAAAAGCGGTTACACTAACAGAACAAGGTGTTGCCAAAGCAGAAAAGTCATTCCATGTAACTAACTTATATGATATTGAAAATGCTTCAATGGTTCATTATATTAACCAAGCTCTACGTGCCAACTATGCAATGAAAAAAGACGTAGACTATGTAGTGCAAGATGATGAAGTTGTTATTGTAGACCAATTTACAGGACGTTTAATGAAAGGACGTGCTTATTCTGATGGACTTCATCAAGCAATCGAAGCTAAAGAAGGAGTAACAATCAATCAAGAAACAAAAACTTTAGCAACAATAACTTTCCAAAATTTATTCAGAATGTATAAAAAGTTATCAGGTATGACTGGTACTGCAAAAACAGAAGAAGAAGAATTTAGAAATATCTACAACATGTATGTTATTGAAATACCAACAAATAAACCAATTATTCGTATAGATGCACCAGATTTAGTTTATGCAACAAAAGAGGCAAAATACAAAGCTATTATTAATTTCGTAAAAGATCGTTATGAAAAAGGACAACCAGTATTAATCGGTACAATTGCAATTGAAACAAGTGAATTAATTAGTGACTTATTAAAAAAAGCACATATTCCACATGAAGTATTAAATGCTAAAAACCATGCTCGTGAAGCAGAAATTATCTCTAAGATTGGACAAAAAAGATCAGTTACTATCGCTACTAACATGGCTGGTCGTGGTACTGATATTAAATTGTCAGATGATATTAGAAAATTA
>USGP01000047.1 GCA_900554315.1 uncultured Mycoplasmatota bacterium | reverse complement strand
AACGATCACTATGTAGGATGTGGCGAAGTATCTTTTTTCCTCTTTAGAATCTAAAGAAATGTCATAATAATCACGAACCTTCATTTCAATCTCATGACATAGTTCTGGATTATCCTTCAACAATAATTTAACATTTTCTTTACCCTGTCCGAGTTTTTCGCCTTGATAAGAATACCAAGCACCAGTCTTCTCAACAATGCCTGCTTCTACAGCTAAATCAATAACTTCTCCTTCATGAGATACACCTTCACCATACATAATATCAACAACGGCAGTTTTAAATGGAGGAGCTACTTTATTTTTAACAATCTTAATCGTTGTTTTATTACCAACTACTCCATCTCCCATTTTTAATTGTTCATTACGGCGAATATCCAAACGAATAGTAGAATAAAATTTTAAAGCACGCCCCCCAGGAGTTGTCTCTGGATTACCAAACATAACTCCTACCTTTTCACGTAATTGATTAATAAAAATAGCAATTGTATTCGTTTTACTAATAGTACCAGAAAGTTTTCTCAAAGCCTGTGACATTAAACGAGCTTGTAAACCAACATGAGAGTCCCCCATCTCACCATCAATTTCTGCTTGAGGAACTAAAGCAGCAACAGAGTCAATAACAACAATACTAATAGCTTGACTGCGAACCAAAGCTTCACAAATCTCTAATGCTTGCTCTCCAGTATCTGGTTGAGAAAGCAACAATTCATCTACATCAACCCCTAATCTTTTAGCATAAACAGGATCTAATGCATGTTCAGCATCGATAAAAGCAGCTCTTCCACCAGTCTTTTGAACCTCAGCAATAGCTTGTAATGCAAAAGTAGTTTTACCACTGGATTCAGGACCATAAATTTCAATAATTCTACCTCTAGGATAGCCACCAACACCTAATGCAATATCCAAAGACAAGCAACCACTAGAAACAACATCCACTTTCATATGTTTGCTATCTCCTAATTTCATAATAGAACCTTTACCAAATTGCTTTTCTATATCATTTAATACCTGTTCCAATGCTTTATCTTTTGATGTATCTTTACTTACACTTTTCATATTTCCTCCTAATGTACACAAATATATTTACAAACCAATTATATAATAAAAAAAAAGAAAAAGCAACACTTTTTCGAACAATTGTTTTATACTACGTTTTTTATCTCAAAAATAAAATTTTCTCTACCGAAATAGAGAAAATTATACTTATTTTATTATGAATTTACTTTTTCTTCTTTCCCAAAAATTAATGCTTTATTCATATTGAAATATTGTACTGCAGATACAATAGATAAAATACAAGCAATATAAAGTAATATTTCAGCAATACTTACATTAATAAATTCAAATGGAGCATTATAGAAGAAAACCAATGTTGTACCAATCATTAATGTAGCTGTTTTTAACTTACCAGATCCAATAGCAGCAACTACTCTACCACGACCTGCAGCCTCCATTTTAATAGCATTAACAACAATATCTCTTAAAACAATAATTACTGGAATAATAGGATGAATCATATTTTGTCCAGCTAAAATAATTAATACACTATTTACTAAAGCTTTATCAGCAATAGCATCTAACATCTTACCTGTATTAGTAACTTGATTATTTTTTCTAGCCAAATAGCCATCTACAAAATCAGTAAGACTAGCAATAATAAATATAACTCCAGCAATAATATATTGTAAAGAAACTCCACCTAAAACATTATATGTTGGAAATTGGATTCCCACACTATAGAATGGGAAACATAATAAAATAATTAATACTACAGTTAGTACTAAACGAACAACTGTAATCTTAGTAGGTAAATTCATTAATATACTCCTTCCTTACCTCTGGCATTAACTCTGTATCAACAACTGGTGCCTTATTGATAGTACTTACAACCACATAAATGATAATAAATAATAAAACAATTGCAATTGGAATAAAAACAAAAGGCCAAATAGACAATTTCCTTTTATGTTCAATTGTATAAGGAGATTTAATTTTTTTCTCTTCTTTTTCTTCCAATTTACGTTGTGCTTCTTTTATATCATCCAAAGAGATTTTAGAAGTATGTTCAAATAAAAAGCCATTGAATTCATCCACAACTTTTTCTGGATCCAAACTCAAATACTTAGCATAACGTCGTACATACTGTTTCAAACTGTAAACATCTTTAAAAGCACGTACATTACCATTTTCTATATTTTCAAGTTGAGATGTAGAAAGTTCCAAATCTTCAGCAGCTTCTTCCATACTAACACCATTACTAATTCTAGTATGTTTTAAATACTCTCCCAGTTCTTTCATAATAACACCTCACAATAATAAACAAAAAATATAAATAAGCCATGTTCTGTTCCTGTTGCCAGGCGACAAACATTTATCTACCATCGCTGGTCCCTAACTTCATTCATTTCTTCCGTTAGAGCTCTCCTACCAAATTTGGATTTCTCGCTCGCGGGGTTTACCACGTTTCACTCTTTAGTTTCCTAAAGCATCGTCACTGCGGCACGTTATGGAATAAATCATATCAAAGACTTAGATTATCTTCCGCCGTTAGTAAAAACTACCCTAGGTTATTTTTTCCCTAGGCACGAACACTACAATCATCTCAGACTGTGCGAGCATGGACTTTCCTCTAATATAAAAATATCAGCGTTTGTCTATATATTAATTGTTATTATCTTTGTTACCACCGTAAACCATTTTTTCAAGTTGAGAAAGACGTCTCAAAATATCAACATTAGTAACTTCAGGAACTTCCACATTGTTTCTAGCAACTTCCATACTCATTTGAGAATTACGAAGTTCCTGTTTTAAATTCATAATTTCACCCAATAAATCAGCTTTTTCTTTTTCTAGATTATTGATGATGTTTAAGAATTGTTCATAATCTCCAATAATGATATCAAGAAACTGGTCTACTTCTTTTAAACGGTATCCACGAGTATCAATTTTAAACTCTTTTTCCAAAATATCTTGTGGCGTAAGTGTAATTTTATTTTGATACATGTTATCACCAATCCCTTACAGTAATATTATGTCATTGATTAAGGGTTTTGTCAATTATCTATATACCGTTTTATCGATTGTAAAACAACTTCAGACTTTGCCATATTTACCTTTCTAGAAAACATATTCAAAATACAAATTACATCAAAATTATTCATAGTATCACCAACCTAATCATACACGAAATAAAATAGATTACATCTAATTCGACAAAAGATTATAAAAAATGACAAAATAAGAAAAAGAAAAGTTACTATTTATGATGCAAAATTATAGAAAAATTATCAAACATATAGTATAATACAAAATAGGTGATGAGATGAACTATCCAAATGGAATTAAAAAGCAAAATAATACATCCCCAATCACATATAGAAATCGAGGAATGTCATTAGAAGGCGATCTAAATGAAACAAATGAATATTATAGAGAAATAGATAAAGCCTATATATATAAAAAACCAACGCCAGTAAAGATTGTAAAAGTAAATTATCCTTCACGTGATAAAGCTGTAATCACAGAAGCATATTATACAATCCCATCAACAACTGACTACAATGGTTTATATAAAGGAAAATATATTGATTTTGAAGCCAAAGAAACAAAAAATAAAACATCTTTTCCTCTAGCTAATATTCACTCTCACCAAATACAGCATATAAAAAATATATATAATCATCAGGGAATAGTATTTCTAATTGTCAGATTCATTCATTATGATGAAACATATCTTTTATTAGGAAAAGATTTTCTAGAATTTATTGATAAAGAAGATAGAAAGTCTATTCCCTATTCTTTTTTTCAACAAAAAGGATATTTAATAAAAGATGGTTATAGACCCAGACTCGACTATTTAAAAATAGTAGATACTATTATTGGAGGTAAATAAAAATGGCAAAATTAACTACTGCAGAATTTATTGATGCAATCAAAGAGCTTACCGTATTAGAGCTGAATGATCTTGTAAAAGCATGTGAGGAGGAGTTCGGTGTATCCGCAGCAGCTGGCGTT
>USGP01000046.1 GCA_900554315.1 uncultured Mycoplasmatota bacterium | reverse complement strand
AAGATAAAACTACTTTTACGATTTCACTACTATTTTCAAAAATTTCGTATTGGCTAAAATCATTAAAGCTAATACTTCCACTAAATGATAAACTTAGTAATAAAACAACTAGTATTGGACCAACTGAACATAAAGCAATTAAACCGAAGCTGTTTTCTTTAGAATCTCTACCACCAATTGTTTGGGCAATACCTATACCTAGAGCCATAATAAATGGTACTGTAATAGGACCAGTAGTAACACCTCCTGAATCGAAAGCCATTGCAAGAAATGCTCCATTTCCTGAATTAACTACTAGACATGCTACCGCAAACATTAAAAAGTAAAACAACATTAGTAAAAGCGATAAATCTTTTTTATAAATTATTTTGATTACCGCAAGCATTAAGAAAATACCTACACCAAGACCTACTGTGACAATTAATAAAGTTGTATTGTTATTCATTACATCTTTTACTTGTTGTGCAAGTACAGATAAATCGGGTTCCGCAACGGTTATTAAAACTCCCATAACAAAACAAACTAGTAACGCAAGCCAGATTTTTTTGGTTTTGATTAGTGATGATCCTATTTGTTCACCCATTGGACTCATAGCCATATCAGCTCCTAAGTTAAATAAGCCAATACCAATAATCAAAAAAACAGCGCTTATAATAAAGATTAACAACTCCCGTGATGTAAGACTTAGCAAGGGAGTAAAATATAATAGTATTACTAATATCGTTACTGGTAGAACTGATATCAGTGATTCTTTGATTTTTTTTCTTAATTCACCTAGCATTTCTTCCTCCTTATATTTTAATTTTTGTGCTGCCATCATCTGTCGCAGCGAGATTTTTTACCCAAACTTTGCTTTTTATTAAAAAGAAACCAATTATACTTTTAATGATTTCGGTTGATTGAATTATTAAATAAATATTTATAATGTTCAATTCCGTATATTTAACAAGTAAAACTGCAGTCGGGATGGAAATACTCCATATAAATAAGCAATCAAACAAAAAGGTTACAATCGTAACTCCGCCTGCTCTTAAGGTATAAAAACAAGCTGAATTAAATGAAAATATTGTCATTCCACCAGCCACTACCCACATAAAGCAAGTTGCCATATGACGAACTTCTTCAGACGAATCGTGATAAATATATGGTACGAATGGCGCAATGATTGCTAAAATTATACCAAATATCAAACAAACAAAAACAGTAAAGGCAATTAGTTTTCGATCGTTGTCAACTGCTTCTTCTAGTTTACCTGCTCCTAATGATTGTCCAACTAAAATTGAAATGGCCGTAGCTAAAGCACCAAATACTATATAGAACAAATTGGTCGTAGTATTTGAAATACTAAATGCTTTAAGTACTTCTGTCCCCCTTCTTGAATAAACATTTAATAAGAAGGTAGTCCCAAATGACCATAAAAATTCATTTAGAATAAGGGGAGCTCCTTTTACCAATATATTCTTTACTAAATATTTTGGTACATAGCAACTCTTAAAAGCATCATCGACAAAAGTAAATTTACTCTTATGTTTATGCGTAAATATTATTAAAAATGTCATTTCGGTTATTCTTGCCAGTAAAGTTGCTATTGCGGCACCCTTTACACCTAAAGCAGGAATACCAAGTCCACCAAAAATAAACCATAGGTTAAAAACAGCATTTACTCCTACCGAAATCCCTCCAGCAATCATTGGTATAATTGTTTCACCAACTTCTCTTAAACTTGATGAATATATTTGCACGATTACAAAAGGAATAATAGTTAGTAAAATTATTTTCAAGTAGTCACTAGCATAATTTTCTATTGCGATTTTTTCTTCCGGTGTGGTGGGATTAGTCAAAAAGGAATTTACTAAATTATTTCCAAACAATCCTAATACCAAAAGTGTAATAATGCTTATGCCAAGTCCTAACCAAAACTTAAACCGAAAACTATATCGCATTCCATCTTGATTCTTAGCACCAAAGTACTGGGATAAATATACACCAGCCATTGCTAAAGATCCAATTGTAACTATCTCAATAACAAAAAAAATTTGGTTAGTTACACTTACACTAGCCATTGCTTGGTTGCTATAATTACCAATCATTATGTTATCTAATAAATTAACAAATGATGAAATTCCTTGATGCAACATTATAGGTATTGCAATTGCAATTACCCTTTTATAAAAGTCCTTAGTTCCGATTAGTTTTTTCATAATGCCTTTCCCTTTATAAAATGTTTTGATTTATTTTATCATAAATCATTATTTTTATCAATTGAAAAAAATATTATTTTTTTAGAACTGTGTTTATTTTATGATAATGTCTTAATGTTTATTTTTTGAAAATGTCCCAACAATAAATATTATGGTATAATACCCTAGGAGGTATTAGCTATGAAGAAAGTAGAATTAAGAACAATGGAACAAATTAAATATGAAATAATTAAAAATTTAGTTGACAACGATGGAAACAAACATCGTGCTGCTATTAAACTTGGCATCACTATTAGACAAGTTAATAGATTAATACAAATTTATAAATCTTATGGTAAAGCAGGCTTTGTCCATGGTAATCGTGGTAGACTACCTAAAAAAGAAATTTCACAAGATATCAAAAACAAAATTTTAGAATTATATAAATCTAAATATTTTGATGCTAACTTTAAACATTTTCAAGAACTTTTAGAAGAATATGAGCATATCTCTATTTCTTATACTGCTTTATATACTTTATTTAGAAAAGACCATATTCTTTCTCCTAAAGTTAGAAAAGAAACTATCAAACAAGAAAAGAAAATAATTAAATTAGCCAAAAAGAATAAAGAAAAATTGTCAGATGGTCAAAAAGATCTAATCGTAAATAATAATATTTTAGATAAATACGATGCTCACTCTAGAATTCCTAGATTAAAATACTTTGGTGAATGTTTAGAAATGGATGCTTGTGAAGATTATTGGTTAGGTATTGATTTTGGTAAAATAACTTTACATGGTGCCATTGATAATGCAACTGGAACAGTTTGTGGTCTATATTTTGATAAACACGAGACTTTAAATGGTTATTATCATCTATTTGAGCGTATTTGGCGTAAATATGGCGTTCCAGCTAAATTTTTAACTGATAATAGAACTGTATTTATATATAATGGTTTAAAACAAAAATCAATGGAAAAAGACACTCTAACTCAATTTGGTTATGCTTGTCATCAATTAGGTGTAGAACTTGTTACTACTTCTATTCCTGAAAAAAAGAGTCGCATTGAGCGACTCTGGGAAACATTGTTAAGCCGACTTACCGTCGAACTAAGACTTGCCGGCATTAACAATATTGAAGATGCAAATGAGTTTCTTAATACCTATACCACTAAATATAATAAACGTTTCGCTCTTCCCGTTAATTATATCACATCTGTATTTGAAATGGTTGATAGAAACTTAATAAATACTACTTTATCTATTATTTCTAAAAGAGTATTTGATAAAGGTTGTTCAATCAAATATAAAAATAAAACTTATTTAGCTTATAAAGGCAAACAACAAATTAATTTTTGTCGTAACACTAGATGTCTAGTTATCAAGACTTTTGATGGAAGACTTCTTTGTAATGTTGATGATGAGCTATATCAACTTGTAGAGTTAGAAGATAAACAAAAATATTCTAGAAACTTTGATTTTGAACAACAAGAAAAGAAAAAGAAATATACTGGTCATATTCCACCAATGACTCACCCTTGGAAAATGGCATCATATCAGGCATATCTTCTTAGTAATAAACGTACTGAAGATTACGCTTATAATTAAATTTTTTTGGGACATTTTGCAAAGTTATTGACAGAAAATATTTAACTTTAAGTAGAAAAGAAAAAGGCTGTCTATTGACAGTCTTTTCAAACACTTCAGTTTTTTCTGGAAAATTTTCATAAAAGGCTATTTTTTTTATTTATTCTTTTTAAATGTTAAAATGGCTTGTTGAGGAATTGCATCAGTAAATTCGGGATGATTTTGCCATTCTTCTTTACTTCCCAAATATACTACTGAAGTTAGTTTTGTACAAACATCAAAAGCTTTCGCATCAATATATTCTAGTGAAGCTGGTAATTCAATTTTTTCTAGATTATAGCAACTACTAAATGCATATGGTTCAATTATTCGT
>USGP01000045.1 GCA_900554315.1 uncultured Mycoplasmatota bacterium | reverse complement strand
TCTGTAGAAATAATCTTTGGCAATGAATCAGTACTTGGCGGAATAAAAGAAAAAATAACAGAACAATACGCTTTAATAAAAAATATACAGAATGAAAATAATAAATCTAAAGATAAAATTTTAAACAAGATAATCTCTGGAGAACTCTCACTATATGTAACAAAATTAAATGAATATACTAGTCACCAGAAAATCTATCTCTTATCCAATGATCAAGAAAACAAATATAGAGTAATAACCGGTAGTGCAAATTTTTCATTAAAAGCATTTAACGGAAGACAATTAGAAACAATTAATATTGCAGACGATTTTCAAACATATGAAATCTATAGAGATATATATGAAAACACAAAACAACTGAGCACTCAAAAAATAAATGTTGAAACAATTAAAGAACTTACATTAAATGATTTAGAAGAATTACCATTAATTCAAGAAATTAAAGAAGTAAAAATGCTTATAGTAGAAGGGCAAGAAGATAATGAAACTATAGACCAATATATAATCCGCAAAGAAGAATTTGATAAATTCTTAAAAGATAAGAATATAGATTTAGGAAAATTAGAAACCAATAAAGACGGATTAAAAATTATTTTATATGAAAATGCAAAAAAGGTATTTAGTGACATTAAATTAGCTTTTAAAGAAAAACAAGAAATATATAAATCATATCCTCAATTCTATATTGATGTAAATAAGTCTATTCCAGTATTCAATGATGAACCAGTTGATCTAGAAAATATAGATGAAACAAAAGTAAAAAATGACATAGAATTATTCAAGAATTTTTTCAATGGATACTCGGATCCAGATGTCAAATTTTCTGGAGATATTATTACAAATATTAGAAAATATTATGCCACTATAAACTTTGCATTTTGTTCTCCATTTATAAGCATTACAAGATTTAGAACTCCACCAAACATTGAAAAGATTAACTATCCTTTATACTTATTATTAAGAGGAACTACCAATGCAGGAAAAACTTTCTTAATGAAATTTATTCTCCATACCATGTTCAATCAATACAACCTTAATATTTATGGCAGAAATAGTCTTATTCAAACTGCTAATAGTGATGATAATAGTCCAGCAAAGCTGCAGAAAAAAATGCCATTTTGCATGGGAATGCCATTAATGGTTGATGAAGTAAATAATAAAAGATGGACTGAGTACGGAGAAAGATTTATCAAGACCGATCATATAGTAGACGAACATTTATCAGCTATTATTTTTGCAACAAATGATGTGGGACATATTGATGAAGCTCTCAATAAACGCTCTATTGCTTTCGATATTAGTATTACAACTCCTAGAACAACTAATTTAAGAAATAATCCACAAGTTACGTCATTAAACAACATGACAGGAGAATTATACAAACTATACTTAAAAAGAATGTTAAACGAATACCCTAAATTCTTAGAAGAACTGAATAATAAGAACAGAAAGTTTGCTCCTGATCTTTTTAAATTATCTTCAACCGTCTTAAAAAACATTCTAAACCAGTACGGATATCAAGATGAACAATTCATAGACATTTATACAACAACCTACTACCTTACAACAGCAAATGAAGAAGAAAAGAAACAAGACTTTATAGATTTATATAATAAATGTCATGATGAATGGATTATTAACAAAAAACATAATTACATACGAATCAATTTTGAAGGCCAATATGATGCAAGAGATTTTCAAAGAAAATATGGTTCAGAACTAGTAGAATGGACTAAAGGAAGATTCGTAACTATGCCTCTTGATAGAACAGAGAAGCATTTTGGAATTAAAATTAAAGAAAAAAGCTTCTTTGACAAACTATTTAAGAATTAATCAACTTAATACCAAATAAAAAGGCAGCAGTAAAGGGTAAAATGAACTACGCCCTTGACTGCTGCTTTTTTATTTTGATATGTAGATTTTAAATAAATTTACAAAGGAGATAAATAAAATGATTAAACTTGTAATCGCCGGAGGAAGAGATTTTAATGACTATGAACTAATGGAGAAAAAAATAAAAGAAAGATACGAACTAACTCAACTTGAAATAGTTAGTGGTTGTGCAAATGGAGCCGATAAACTAGGCGAAAAATTTGCAAAAGAAAATAATATACCACTAACTACATTTCCTGCTAATTGGTCACTAGGTAAAAGAGCCGGAATGATAAGAAACGAAGAAATGGCAAATTATGCAAACGAAGCAATACTTTTTTGGGATGGATATAGTTCTGGAACAAGCAATATGATCCATACAATGAGAAATAAGATGAAAAAATTCACAGTTATTAGATACTAAAATAAAAAATAATTATATCATTATAGTCACTTCTTTTTGCAAACGATTGTTCGACATCAAACCAAATTTCTATGAAAAAAACATCATAAACATAATTATTAAAATTTATTAAATATAAAGACCTAACAGAAAATAGGTAAACTAATAAATGTTAATTAGTTAACTATAAAACGGAAAAACAAAATATGACGATAGTCCCAAAATCGACTGAAATCATTTCTAAACAATCAAAAACCAGAAGATGATAAATTTGACCATAAGACTCTTGAAAACCTGTTAAAAACGAAATTTGAGCGTCTCAAAGCTATTCAAAACCAATATGGACTATAGCAATTAAACTCAAAAGCTCTTAGAATCCGTTTTGAGCTGCTTGAAGGTGTAACAGGTATCAAAGCACTTATGCTATGGTAAATGAGCCTTAAAACTAAAATATGGAGCTCTCAGGCCTATTTAAATTATAGTTACCCTCTTGATAAAAGCGAAGAATAACAATCTCATACTAAATTTAGTTAAACTAGTAAAAATAATTAAAATTAATAAAAAAATCGGCGCTCTAAATAATCGAGTGCTTTAGCGAAATTCGCTCTAAATTATTAAGGGGGATATTGATGTGGAATCAGCATTCCCTCTAAAATATTCTGTGCTTTTTTAAGAGGAAAATTAGGATGATGTCTGGTCCTGGTTTTCCTCCTTTTATTTGTTTTCTATTTTTATTTTATTTTTTGTAGGCTCCTCTAGGATTTCCTATACGTTTTATTCTGTCTGTATGTTCATTCATTGTGTAAGTTTCATATTTGTTTTGAGAATATAGGATTCTGTTTCTTGCACGTTGAAAATTGGACATACCATTTGCATTGGATAAGATCTTCTTTACATAATTGTTTTTACCTTCACATGGTCCATTAGATATACGTCTGTCATTTATCCATGTAAAAGAGTTTAGTATTTCTTCTTTCCAATGTTCAAGCGTCACCGCAACACTTATACTTTCTTCCACATGTGTATGTTTGAATTTTTTAATTACTGCATCGAGTTCCTTTCTTTTATTAGAATTATTGACTTCTCCTTTTGAAACTTGATCGAATATCAAATATTCTTCTTTGGCATTATAGGCCTGTCTAAGTTCATCATCAAAGCTTAGTAAAGTTTCAAGTATCATGTTTTCAGTTACATGGCATTCCATTATCTTATCATACTTGAACGTTTCATTGTCTATGTTATTTTTGGATTTTAACAGTATCTTGTAACGATGTTTCAATAATCTGTATTCTCTAGATTTTTTATTTTTAACATATTTACGCATAATTCTTTTTCGAGTATGATTGAGTTGATCATTTATTAGTCTGGTAACGTGAAAATGGTCAACAAGCAAGGTCGAATTTGGAAAATATGTCTTTAGTAAGGGTTTGAATATAAAGCTCATATCAGTGCATATGTATTCGACCTTTTTTCTTTCTTCCAAATCAATCTTAAATAGATAGTCGGACATGATATCATGTGTTCTGGATTCAACGATATCAATAATCAAATTGTTTTCAAAGTTCATAAGAATAGCAGGATATTTGTATTTAGAGTTTCTAGAGAAATGAAATTCATCGATCAATAGAACTCTGGGAAGGCTATGTCTTTTAACTCTGACAAAAGTATCGAACATTTCCATGATTCTGGTAGAAGAAACACCAAACATTCTAGCAATGGAAGCATAAGTAGCATTATAAGGTTTTAACCTGTTTAGAATAGAAATGATAGCTGTTCTAGTAAAAGACCAATCACCATAAGCAATAGGATTTACATCAGAAAAAGAAGCATTACAGTCAATGCATTTATACCTTTTAACATAAGTAACCATCTTTACAGGTTTATCATTAACAGGTACAGATACAATAGATCTTTTCTTATTGCCTTTACTAATGAAATGAGTGCTGCCACATGTAGGACATGAAAATCTAGATGGCTTGAATCTAATATCGATTTCATAATTAGATTCTTTATGATCTACAGTAAATGTTTCAACAACATCATCCTTGATATCAAATAGTTTTAATAATTCGTTGTTCATAATAATAATTTAATCAGGACCAGACAGTAAAATTGTATCAAAAAAGGGGATGATTCACATCCCCACGATAATTTAGAGGGTACTCCGCCTAATAATTTAGAGCGAACCTCTAAGCACCGGATAATTTAATATACCAAAATAAGGCTCCGAAAGGAGCCTTATTCATTTTCTATGCGACTATCTTCAGTGATTTCTTCTACCCAATATCCATGAATACTGTCTCTTGCATCTTGGTAAAGTTTGTTGAAAT
>USGP01000044.1 GCA_900554315.1 uncultured Mycoplasmatota bacterium | reverse complement strand
CCAAAGATTATATGACTATGCTGAAGAAATTAATAACGAACCATATTATCTACGATAAAAAAATTAATTATAAGGAGAATAAGAATGGAATTCTTAAATAACCTAAAAAAAGAAACTAAGGAGCTTTTAACTGCAATCTTTTCAACAATTAAAGAGGTTGATGAAACACAAATCGATAAATTAATATATATGGCCGCAAAAGTTGAAGATGGTAATTGCCAATTAAAACTTTTTAACCACAATACTACTACCTATAAAAAATTAAAAGAAGGTCTACAGATTTATGAAAATAATATGTTTAAAGAAATATATATATTATGTAATGGAAAACAGATCTTAGAAGATTCCGTTATAAACACTTTAGCATATTATGCTGGTATGAGAGGAAAATACTTATATGGAAAAAATAACCCAAAAACAATTTAGAGAACAAGTAAACAATAAAATGTTAAACCGAATAGAAACAGGAAATAATTTAACTTACCATAATGTTATTGAACTAATTGAAAATATAAAAACAAGAAATATTAAATTACAACAAAATAATGAAATAGGTATAGTACATTTCACTAATCCCCAAAGAATGGTAAGAAAAGTTACCAGAGATAATAAGATAATTGATAGCCATTTATCATTAAAAAATTACAAGATTTATAAACATAAAGACTACTACATAGCCATTAGAAAATACTATCTTGACAATGAAGAAACATTTAAATACTGGTATATCCTCTACAACCTTATTAATTAATTATAAATAATCTAAAAGGAGAGATAAAAATGAGCTGCATTTTATTACCGCCAAACCATCTATATGCTGTTGCATGTGGTATTGCTGATACCGTCAACGCTAAACAATCATTTAACTATCAATTAATGAATGGTGAAATCAAAGTACCTTTATATCAACATCTAATTGATTGTAGATTAAATAATAGCATCTATTTAGACAAGCAACTAGTATATAAAAAACTAGCAGAAATAAACATCAACGCATATAACTATAGATACAAAGAAGAAATAACATTTGAAGAATTACCTAAGCCAAAAAATCAAAATCATCTTAGTAAACCACTAAAAAGAGAAAATGGACACTTCGTATTAGAAAAAAGTTCCTATGAATGGGCAAAACTACTAGATAGTTATCTTTATCAATGTAATGAAGATACAACATACAATAATCCAATTATTCAAGATTTAGAAAAATTAAGAGATGATTATTATAGATGGCTAATAATGAATACAGAAGAATACGAACAAGCTGCTTGGGTAAAACAATAAATACCAAATAAAAAAATAGCAGTCAAGGGTAAAATGAACTACGCCCTTGACTGCTAATTTTTTTATTTAGTTTTGCTAAGAGCAAATAAAAGAATGGAGGAATTCATATGAAATATATGATTCGTATTGAAGAAACATTAAGCAGAGAAATAGAAATAGACGCTAAAAACATGGATGATGCTAGACAACAAGTTGAAGCAAAATACAGAGCTGAACGAATTATTCTTAATGCAGATGATTACTGCAATACTCAATTTTATGTTAAACCTGTCTTTGCAGCTCAATAATAAAAAGGAGATGAGATAAATGGCTAAAGAGAAAAAAACAAACCTAGAAAAACAAGCAGATTATCATAAACAAGTAGCACAAGAAATAATTGATATGCTTGAAAAAGGCACAGCTCCTTGGCAAAAGCCATGGGCATCAATGGAATGTATGTTACCACATAATGGTGCGTCAAAAAGAAAATACCACGGCATGAATGCACTGCGTTTGATGTATATAGCAGCTGAGAAAAACTATAACGATCCTCGTTGGTTTACATTTAATCAAATAAAAGAATTAGGAGGACATGTTTTAAAAGGTCAATCTGGAACAATAGTTACATATTGGAAATTTACAACAAAAATCAAAGATGAAAATGGTAATGAAGAAGAAAAAGAATTGGACTTTCCTATTCCATTCCGTTCAACAGTATTCAACGCTGCTCAATGTAAAGACTTACCTGAATTTAAAAAAACGAAAATTACATGGCAACCCTTAGAAAGAGCAGAAACAATTTTAAAAGCTTTACAAATAGATATTATCCATGATCAGGCTGATAGAAATTATTATTCTCCAATAGAAGATAAAATACATCTAACACCAAAAGAAGCTTTTAACAACCAAGAAGCTTATTATAGCACAGCGCTTCATGAAGCTGGTCATAGTACCGGACACAAAACAAGGTTAAATAGAGATATTTTAAATCTATTTGGTACTGAGGATTACGCACGTGAAGAATTAAGAGCTGAAATCGCAAGTTTTATGCTTTGCACAAAACTCGGAATTTCCAACGCAGCAGCTAATCAACAGCACGCAGCTTATGTAGGAAGCTGGATTAAAGCATTAAAGAAGGATCCTTCAGAAATATTCAAAGCTGCTAAAGATGCAGATGCTATTTGTAATTTCTTATATGAAAAAGAAAAAGAATACCTAAAAACAAAAGAAGAAAAATCTATTGCATAAAGGTGGTTAATATGTTTGATAAAGCTATTATTAGAAAGAATGACAGTTATCATTCCATGAAATACAATGTACAACTTTATAAAAATATTAATGGTATTTTTTATTACTGTGGAAATGGACAATTCTTCCACACATTAAAAGAAGCAAAAATATACGCTCAAAAAAATGCTCAAATTTTGGAAATTATCGAAGGATAGAAAGGAAATTAAAAATGAACACAACAGAAGCAATTTCAGTTATAGAAGATTTAAGTATTACATCTTTATCCACCCAAGACCTACTTAGTTTGATTATTGGTAGTAAAGAAAAAATCGAAGAATTATGCAAAAATGAGAATAACATTTATCAAGCTATTAATAAATCAGCATACGAAATGGAATTTAAAGGATTAACAAAGTTACAAGCTAATAAAATTGCTGCATGTGTTGAAATAGGTAAAAGACTAAACGCATTAAAGTATCAAGATAAAATTCACGTTAAAGGACCAAAAGAAACATCTGACTACTTAATGCCTAAAATGAGATTTTTAAAAAAAGAAAGATTTGTAGTATTATTTCTCAACACTAAAAACAAAATAATTGGAGAAGAAACAATTTCTGAAGGCACATTAACCGGATGTTTAGTTCATCCAAGAGAAGTTTACCAATCTGCTATTTTAAAAAATGCAGCAGCAATTATTGTAGCACATAATCATCCTTCTGGGGAACCTCAACCAAGTAGGGAAGATAAAGAATTAACAGATATGCTTTTTAAAGCTGGAAAAACCATTGGAATACCTCTTTACGATCATGTTGTTATTGGAGATGGAATCTACTATAGTTTTCAAGAAAACGGCTTATTAGAAAATTAAAGGAGATAGATTATCATGAGAATTCAAGAAATAACACTATATAAATATAATGAACTAAATAAATATGCTCAGATGGATGCATTAGATACAGGATATCAATTATTAAGTACTTACTACGAAGATAATTACAATAAAAGATTAAAAGAATATGAAAAATATCTACAAAAATTAGGCTTTGATAATCCTAGATTAGAATATATTGAATATTATCAAAAAGTCCAATTGAAATTTGATAAAGCACATCCAATTTTGTTTATAGATAATCCTAAAGAATGGCTATATTTGAATAAATACCTTCATAAAAAAGGCATATGGGCTAGCAAAGAAACTATAGAAGAATGTTTTGAAAGCTTTAACTTTGAAATAGTAGATACTGAAAGATATATTTATCATTTTATACTTTATTATAATGAAAATAATCAAGAAGAAATCTGCGAATATATTTATGATTATCTGGTCGATTGGATGGATAATTACCTTGAAAATGCGACAAAGGACCATGAAAAATATATTGAAGAATTAAAATCAGACGAATTCATTGAAAAATATCTAATAGAAAATCAATTTGAATTTTTTGCAGACGGAATGTTATATCAGGAGGAAAATTACAGATTATGAATAAGCCAACTCAAAAATTAATCCAATTTGCTGAAGAAATGAACCTGGACATCTGGCAAATCATTTTTGAAGATGAACCTGAGCAAGCATTATATGCACCAGCAGCAACTTTAAAACAAGCAATGGATGTTTTAAAAGGTGCTAAACCACAAGAAGTAGAAAAAGAACCAGTAAAAGAAGTAGAAAAAAAAGATGTAAGAATAGATAGCATTAAACTAGAGAAAGAAGATAATAATCTATTCTTAAGAATAGTAATCGACAGTGATGAAATAATAGATGTTGATAAATGTGTAGAAGTAACAAATATTATTAATCCATTACTAGATGAAAAAGATTTAATTACAGGAAAAGACATCAAAGCCGGGGATACTTTAATCGGTATTGCATCAAGCGGTGTACACAGCAATGGATTTTCTCTGGTAAGAAGTGTATTTAAAATTACAGAAGAAGCATTAAATACATATTATGATGCATTAGGAAAAACTTTAGGTGAAGCATTACTTGCTCCGACAAAGATTTATGTAAAGACATTAAAAGAAATTAAAAATGCCGGTGTAAAGATTAAGGGCTGCAGTCATATTACAGGCGGTGGTTTTTATGAAAATGTTCCTAGAATGTTACATGACGGTGTACATGCAGTCATCGAAAAGAACAGCTATGAAGTACCTGCAATTTTTAAACTCCTTGCTAAGACAGGAGATATTGCAGAAGAAATGATGTATAACACATACAATATGGGTATTGGTATGGTATTAGCAGTTGATTCTGCAGATGTAGAAAAGACAATGAAAGCATTAGAAGCTGCCGGAGAAACATGTTATGAAATCGGAAAGATTGAGGCAGGAGAAAAAGGAGCAGA
>USGP01000043.1 GCA_900554315.1 uncultured Mycoplasmatota bacterium | reverse complement strand
ATAATAATAAAATAAAAGTATTATCTATAATTATGGTGTTTTTAACATTTATTATAATAATTTCTTCATTCTTAAGAATGTACATGTATGAAGAACATTATGGATATACATTATTAAGAATACTAGTATATTTTGCTTTAATCACAGAAACAATTTGTTTGCTACCAACAATTATATTTATTATAAAAGAAAAATTTAATATTACAAAAAGTTTTATGATTATTATAATAACAATGTATGTAATACTAAATTATATAAATATAGATAGCTTAATTGCTTACAGAAACATAGAATTATATCAAACAAAAAAAGATATTGATATTAGTTATTTAATGAATAATCACGCTGATAATATTCCACAATTAGTAAAGTTTAGTAAAAAAGTAAAAGATAAAGATACCAAATGGATATTAAAAGAATATTTAAAGGAACAAGAATATGAAATGAAAGATTTTAGAGAATGGAATTTATCAAAGATGATTGCCATACAAAAATTAGAAAGTGTGAATGAAAATGGATGATAAAATTATAAAAGAAATAGAGTCAGGAAATCTAGTCATTATGCCTACAGATACCATTTATGGAATTGTTGCTGATGCTACAAAAGAAGATGTAATTAAAAAGGTATTTGAAGCAAAAGAAAGAAGTCTAGATAAACCGCTTTTAATTTTAATATCAAATGAACAAATGCTAAAAGAATATGTTTTAGAAATACCCAAAATAGTTAATAAAATTATGAAAGAATATTGGCCAGGACCATTGACCATATTGTTTAAAAAAAGTTCTAAAGTATCTAATCTTTTAACTGCTAATTCTCCATTTGTAGCAATCAGAATGCCAAAAGATGAAAGATTAATAAGAATTATGAATAAGATAAACAAACCATTAATTGCAACCAGTGCTAATATTTCATCACATACTCCAATTACAGATCTTTCACAAGTTGAGCCAAGAATGAAAGAAAAAATATCATGCATGATAGATGGAGGAATAGTAAATAAGGATGCATCAACATTAATTAAAATAGAAAACAATAAAGTCAAAATAATAAGAGAAGGTAGTCTAGCCACTAAAATAACAAAAGAATGGATGTAACCATTCTTTTATTTTTTTAATTTTCGTTTTGCATATTGTATCGCACCCTCACTAAGAGTAGAATAACCATCTCCAATTCCTTGCAAAAAATGTATAGGTGAATAAGAAGCATGAATATCACTAGAAATATTTGGAAATATACTATAAAATCCCAGTATAGATAAATAATCTTTGGTGATATCTTCTACCAAGTGCCGTAATTGTAAATCATTCACTTTTTCTCCATGAAAAGGATATAAATAATCTCCGTCATCCAATAAATATAAAGTATCCTCTCCATTTCCGATATGACCATACATTGCATTATATAAAGCCCAATCACTTAAAGCAATATTTTCAGCATTAAAAATAGCAATTTTATCACTCAAAATTTGGAAGCAATCAATAGCTTGTTGCGTTGGTAAATGAAAAATTGTGCTAGATAAAGAACCATTATCATTTTGTTCTACAAAGTCCCTAGCACAACCGATATAGGTACCATCACTATCTCGCACTAAGTATTTACTTAATAAAATAGGATCTGTATAAGGAGCAAGTTTTTGAAATTTTTTTATGACTTCTTCATTAGAAATAGATTGAGAATTAGGATATGTATAAAAATAATCATTAAAAAGTTTAACATTTAAAGTACCTAACTCACTATCCACTTTATAACAAGTTCCAGTAGAGCCTTCATCTATAAAGTCTTGAGTGGAATGAATCAGTATTTCCTTATCCTCAATATAAACAGGAAGAACCATTACTATCGCATCCCTTCATAGGCAAAATATTATAACATATACGCTATAAAAATAAAAGATTGTATTTTATATATTATAAGAGTATGATAAAAGCAAAGAAACCATGTAAAGAAAAGGATAATATTATGAAAGAAAAAAAGAAAACACAAAAAGAACTTGTAGAAAGAGCTATAGAAGAATTAAAATATGTAAAAGATTTAAATGAACTAGAAACAAAATTAGGAGTAAAATTAACACCGGATTTATTACGCGAAATTAATAAAAAATTAAACTCAATGAAATCCAAAGCAGAAAAGTCAAAAAGGAAATATTCATCAACAGGTAATCGGCAATTAGCTGCAGAAGGAAAAGCTCACATTGGTGAGATTAGTGCTTTACAGGAAAAACTTAGCGAAATGAAAAAGTCTGCAAAAAAAGAAGAAACTTTAGCAGAAAGATTAGATAGAGAACGCGTTGATATCATAAAAATGTTAGAAGAAATGGATGCTTGGCTAGACGAAGATACTTATAATTTATTCCTTTTCTATCAAAGGCTAGTAGTGCATGGAGATCGTATAGATATTATAAAAAAAATAGCTTATCGTTATATGGAAAATTCTCAAACCTTATTAAATTTAGAAAACAATACCGCAACAGAAATGACAGAACAAGAAGAGCAATTAAAAAGTAAAAATCGTATGCGCAGAGTATTTTCACCATGGTCAAAGCCTGCATTATCAACGAGAGAGATGTATGAACCCTTTGAAAATAGACTACAAGAAATTATTAATCAAGCTAACAAAAATAAAACGGTTTTAGAACTATTAGCAAAATTAGAATCAATTGAAGGAGAAGAAGAAAAGCTAGTAGAAAAACCAGAAATGACTTCTGATGAGTTAATGCAGACACGAAGATTTATCATACCAACAAATCAAACGGAAGAAAGATATCAAGCTTTATTACAAATGCTTGATACAGATGATTATGATATAGATGACTTAAATGACTTACAAGACCAATTATCTCAACTTCTAAAAGATATGGTATATTTACCAAGATATGAATTAAGTGAATTAACAAAAATTGCTAAAAGTGTAATTGGTACAAAAAGAAAGTTTCTACCAAAAGGAGAAGATAACGATATTAAAAAAGCTTTCTTAAAAGAAGTAGAAAGAAATTTTGATAGTATTGACCCAATTATTTTTGAAGATGAAGAAGATACAAGAGCATATTATGATATTTTAGAAATATTAATGCAAGATGATAGAAATTTTGATTATATAATGGAATTATTACAAATAAATGAATTTAGACGAGCAAGAACACAAATTAGAAAGACAGTTGGAACTGGTAGAAAACAAACTCACTATCTTGAAAGACAACACATTATGTTATTAGCACTTGATAATTTTATAATGAATTATAAAAAGAAATTAGCTAATCAACACTTACCATTTATTGAACCTGATTTTTATAAAGAAATCATAAAACAAATGATTCGTTTACAAGTAGAATTAACACCAGATGAGTTAGCCTTATATAATAAAAAATTAGATGAATTTAGAACAAAAGTAATCAATCGTGGATATCAAAATAGTCAACAAGCCATAGATGATATCAATGAAATAAGTAACGTATGGCAATTACCACCAGATAGAAAAAGTATAATGTCAAAACACACAGAACTATCAATAGACGAAAGCCAAGAAAGAATTGAATACGGTTTAATATCAGGTATAAGAGAAAATCAAAGAAAAGGATACCAGACTTTTTCAAATTCCAACATGAGTAGAACATTTTTAATTGAAGGATTAGAACCTTATGCTTTTTCCATTGAATATCAGCCTGATGGAAGTAGGATAATTGCTACCCATGTACTAGATACAACCAAGATAATGGGATGGGATGATTCAGCACAAGAAAGTTTAAAAAAATATCCAGAATTAGTACAAATGCAGCCAGGAAAAACCTATCCAACATTTGCTTTTCAGTGTGGTATAGGAGCGGATAATGTATTATATAATGCAGCAATGAAATCTGCTAATCTTGAAATCGATGAATATTTTACAAAAGAGGATTTAGAAAACTATCGTGATTTTTATGAACTAAAGGACGTAAAATATTGGGTTCAATTATTACAAGAAAAATATATAATTGATGGAGATCCTTATCATCCATCTGATATAAAAAAAATAATTTCTACATACTTATCAGAAGTAGTATCAGGAAGGCTGGAACAGCAGAGAATTCCATTTATTTATAAAAGTACATTACCAAATCAAGATAGATTGATAGAAACAAATCATAATGAAACTTGTGAAATATTATCGAAAGTACCAAAATATCAAGCACATCAAATTTATAGAATTTTAGATTCTAAAAAAATTGTATCCACTTATTATGTACCAGACAAAACAATAGATAGTAAAATAGAATTTGATTCTACAACCGCAGCAGGTATGTACTTACTAACAACACTTCATAGAATAGAAACAGGGCGTTATAATCCAAATGAAGCAGAAAGTGAAATTCCTGTTTTATTAGAAGAACTAAATAGTAATCATCAATACGTACCTAGTTGTCTATCAAAACACAATAAAAATGCTGTTGCCAAAAAAGCAAGACAATATAGAAGAAATACGAAAAAATAATAAAATAGAAAGAAGAAATTTATGAACAAAATAGAAATATTATATGCAACAAATAGAAATTATTTAACAATAACATTAGCTTCTATTTTATCCCTTGCTAATAATTCACAACTACAGCAAGATGAATCCATTACAGTTCATTTAATGACAGAAGGATTACAAGAAGAAGACAATGAATTAATTCAAACTTTTAAAGAAATTTGCCCTAATATCAAGTTAATAGAGTATCCATTAGAAGAATTTAATATTGGTAAATATGGTATTCCAGAGTGGCAAAATACGCAAGTGGCAAATGCCAGACTATTTTTTCAAGATATTTTAGGAGACAAAACCAAAGAAATAGATAGACTATTATATTTAGATGCAGATACAATAGTAGTAGGAGATTTAACTCCTTTAAAAAGGAAACAAAATCCTATTTATGCTGTAGAAGATAATACCCCAACTGAATATGCTAAAGATTTAGGAGTGACGGAATACTTTAACTCGGGTGTATTATTATTAGATGTAGATAATTGGAGAAAGCAACAATATCAAGAACAAATAAAAGAATATATAAAGCAACATCAAGGAGAAAAAATGCTATATCCAGATCAAGATATATTAAACATTGTTTTAGATGGAAAAATATCGAAGTTATCAAGAGCCTATAACCTGCCACCATTTGCCTATGCATTAGAGGGAAGAAGACTAATACAGTACTGTCAAAAATATGATATTCCAATCGATGAAATTTTATCTGGTAAAGAAACTCCACGAATTCTCCATAGTACAGGATTATTGGGAATAAAACCGTGGATGATTAATAAAGTACATCCTTATAATGAAATATTTCAAGAATATATTCAAAGAGTAAATCCAGACTATGAATCACAATACCCTAAAACCTGTAAAGGACTGATTGCCCAATATCCAAGAGCCTTTTACACTTTATTTCATTTAAAGAGTTTTCTTCCATCTAACTTAGAGTCTGCTTTTCGTGAACTATCTGTAAAAATGACAACAAACCCTGTAGAACAACCATCAAAGCAAAAGAAAATTGGAAAAAAGTAATAAAAAACACTCCATACATATATGAACTTGTCAATAAAAAGTAGACAGTAAAAAACATTTATTTAAACCCTAATTGA
>USGP01000042.1 GCA_900554315.1 uncultured Mycoplasmatota bacterium | reverse complement strand
TGTAACTGTGAATTGGTTATGTATCATATATTCTACAAAGGCAAAAATTAAACTTAAAGAAATTGATACAAATAATAGAATTTTATATAACACATTTTCTTTTCTAGGTGTTGTTTTCGGAAATGGTGATGCAGTTATATCTCCTATTAACTCCGATTGACATAGTGGACATCTTTTTACACTTCCGGTATACGATATTTTACACTTGCTACATTTTCTCATCTTGATCCACCTCATTTATATTCATTGTGCCTTCTATATTATGCTCTTGGAAAAAATTGCAAAAATTCTTAATAATATCGGTATTTATATATTTAGTTGAAATACCAATTGATAGGTCATCTTGATAAGAACATATTGTTAGTTGTTGATTTTTAGTTGTTGTTAAAACATTAAAGTTTTGTATATATTTTTCTATTTTTTTATCTACTGTAATTTTTCCAATATTAGATAAACTAGATGTTGTTGTACTATAAATTATTCTATCTATGGTTCTTAATACAAAGTCTTTGATAATAATTGGTACAAAACGAATAAAAATATTTTTTTCTAATGATATCATTTGATTCATTCTTACTCTAAGTTGTTCTTTTGTAATATTTTCTTTTAATTGTCTATTTACTTCTGTTACTAAGTCATTAAAATCTAAATTATTCTCTACATCATATGATACAGAAGTGATACCAAAGAAGTTTCTAGAGGTAGATGATTTAAATATACTTCTCAAATCTACAGGGACATCTATTTTAATGGTTTTTGTCTTATCTTGTTCTCTCATCTGTTTATAGAAAGATTCAATCCATACAGCAAGTAATAATGCTGTTATACTCACTTGATAAGTTTTGGCTAGATTATGTACTTTCTCGGTAGAAATATGATATTCCATAAATGTTGTTTCTTTTTTCTTACGTCCGTGATAGTGATAAACTTTTTTCTTAGGTACTTTTCTAGTTTTGGGACCAGTGTAGTATTTTTCAAAACTATCTTCTGTTTTTTCGTACATAGAAGATAATTCTTCTGGTTCTAAATCTTTGATATTATATTTTAATTTTAAATAGCGATAAATAATATTTTTAAAGAAGATTAAACTTCCTCTTCCATCTGATACAATATGTGACACTTCTAAGTTAATTCTATTTTTATAATAATTTACTCTAAATAACACATCATCATTATCTTTGTATATTTTACTACAAATTGGTTCTTTTTCTTCTTCTACTGTTATGGGTTTTTCTGAATAATCTAAGTAATACCAAAAAATTCCTTGTTTTAGTGTACAATTAAAACTTGGAAATTCTTGAATTGTTTCTATTAGTGCTGCTTGTAATTTTTCTTTTTCTACTTTTTCAGTTAATGTGACGGAGTATCTAAAAATAATAGGCACATTATTATTTGTAAATGAATAGAACTTTCCAATATTATCAAGTTTATACCATGGTTTTGTTTTCATATACTCTGTCCTTTCTTTTATTTTGCTTTTGCTTTGTTTTGTATTTGATTTTTAGAATAAAACGTACATTCTTTATTTTTTTGTACTACATATCCTAGTAGATATTCTGGTTTTAGTTTGCAGTAACCTTCTTCTGTTATATTATAAATACTTTCTGCTTGCCCTTTTTGTAATCTCATATTTTCATCTACATATTCTTTAGGAATTGCTACTATGATTCCTCCTACTGCCGAACGGTAATCTGTTTTTAAATTTACTACAATATCCATCTCATTTCTAATAGGAAGAATATGTTTAGAGGGTTGGATGATTTGTCCTCTTTCGTCTACTCCACTAGATAAATCCCCGGTCATTGTCAGTCCATCTGAAAAGATATCTTGTAAAATAGAAGGAGATTCTACAACTGAAGTTCTATGAATTCCTACTACAAATCTGTCATCTTTCATTAAAGCTTCTAAATATTTTCCTACATTCTTAGGAATATAGCCACTTTCATCCCAGGAATGAAATAAATCCATAAAATATTTCAGAGTAAACATATCATGATCTTCAAAGTATTTTTGTATACCTTGATCCAAACATTTTCTTGCATATTCTGTTGCCATGATTTTATAATCAGGAGCTGTTTTTGCTTGGGTCGTTTCTTCTTCAATTTGTCTTAACAGTGGCTTCATCTCTTCATATCTTTTTCTGTTTGCAAAAATTCTGTCCATTTTTTATCACATCCTAAATTACTTTTAGTTCAATACCAACTACTCCATATTTTTTTATCTTTTCCTGTGGATAATATTCTTCCATATCTTCAGCTTTTGCTTCTTCATCCGGTCTATAACCGATAGAAATTTTATCGAAATGTTTATATAATTCTTTAAAATCTTCAAATATATGTAAAGCAACTACTTTTGCTTTTATAATTTCATCTGTATGATCATTATTAAATTCAATGATATCTCCTGGTCTTATTTTTTGTCTTTTTTCATCATAAAGACGAAGTTCTATTGTTTTTGTTTTATCTTTTATCATTTGAAATGGTTCGTCTTGTAAGTTCATAGTATGAGTCATTTTTATTCACCTCTTTCTCTTTGTAGTACTTTTGCATTAGCAGGATTATGATTTAACCAGTCTTGAAATCTAATATCTGGAGTTCCTGAATATACATAGTGATAAGCTTCTGTTAAATATTCTTTTCTTTTTTCTAATTTTGCTGGATGGTGAGCTAGACCGTCACAACATTGTAGTTGAAAAAGTTTTTCCGGTAGAGTTCTATCCCAAACAAATGAATCCATTTCTACTTTTTGAATGGGTGTGTCATGATTGGCAATTAAGTATTCATATCTTTTTCTTTCATCAGGTGAAAATCCTAATCTATTTAGCACTTTATCGGCAATTTCAGCAGATTTTTTAGGATGTCCTCTAAAACGCCTTACTTCTTCATCTTGATAGCAGAATGGTTTTCCAATATCATGTAGCAATAAAGCTAGTCTTACCTCAAAATCCTCTGGTGCCATACTCAGTGCTAGTAAAGTATGATTCCATACATCTAGATGATGATGTGGATGATTATGTGGAAATTTTACCATTGCTTTCAATTCTGGCAGTATAGAAAAAAGTTCCCATGAATTTTCTTGTACGGATTCTACTACGTCATCTGACATTAATATTTCTTTTAATATTTCTTTATACATAGAATCACCTCTTGTATATTATATCATTTTTTAGGCAAACAAAAAAGAATGCTATAGTAGCATCCTTTTCTCTTAGTTATGTAATCTTCTATATGCTAAAGTAGTTCCAGCTAAACCAATTACTGCTAAAGATACAAATAATAAGATTCCATCACTAGTTTCAGGATTCTCAGTAGTATCTTCTACTCTCTCTTGTTCTGTTGGAGGAGTAGTTGGTTTTTCTTCTGGCTCTTCTGTTGGCTCTGGTTTATAATCATTAGCATCAAGTGCTGTATAGTTTTCACCTTCTGGAGTATTTTCTACATTTAGGAATAATTGAACTTGTCCTTTTACTGTTTCATAAGCAGCTGCTTCTACTCCATTATATTTTACAGTAACTTTATCTTGGTCTACTCCGTCTGACCAAATAGTTGGTACTGTTTTAGATTCTGTAGTATTTACAATAGTAGCATTATCAAAATTAACTACAGGGTAATCTGTAACCTTATCACCCATTCCTAATTCAATACCACCAAATGAGTTACCTGAAACATCTAAGGTTCCTTCTACTGTAACATTTGCTCCATTAATTAATAATCCTCCATTTGCTCCAGATAAAGCAATGTTTTTTAATGTTACATTTACAGTGTAGGCTTGAAGTACATAAGTACTATCCCAAGAACTATGATCTCCTTCTAATGTAATTTTTTTACCATTACCATCAATTGTTACATCACGAATGATATTTACTTTTTCTGTTGTTGTAATATCATTTAATAATTTAATTGTAGTAACAGTAGAGTCATTTAATGCAGCTGTTAGTTCTTCTTTATTTGATACTTCTCTAACAGATTCTTCTGCATTAACACTAACCATTGGTACAAATACAAATGCGCCAACTAAAACCAGCATCAAGATTTTCTTTAAACTTTTCATTTCTCTCATGCTTTCTTTTTTATTTTAAGATAGTTTCCTATCCTTGTAATCATTATATCATAGACCTTATCAGTTTTCGTTAATTTTCTATGTTGTTTTTTGTAATTGACACTCATCTAGTTTCTCTTTTAATTAGTTTTGCATGCATTACAACACGACTACCAAAATTATCTTTACATGTAGATAGTGTTAGAATTTTATCATTTGTATTTACTGTTGCGGAAAAATTTACGTCACTTCTTTCTTTTATAGTATTTAAAAACTCACTATACATACTATCAGATGAAAATTTAGTTGTAATATAATAACTTTCTTTTTCTATTGTATAAACACTAAATACTTGCCACATTGTGTTTTCAGTAGGTGTTGAAAGACGAATAATATAATTATCTTTATTATTATACCAACTACTATCTAAAATATTTTTTAAACTTCCAAACATTGTTCCATTATATCTACTATGAGCATAAATAACTGTATTTTGATCAAAATTTATAGAGTTATTTCTGTAATCCATAAAGACCCATCCAGCATCATTTTTTGATTTATCAAAAGCATGGTGTAAATAAAAGTTATTATCTGTTGTTTGAACAATTGGATAGTTGATATTCGTTCCATTTACTTTTATCCAGCCAACTGTATCAGAATTTTTTTGTAATAAATCATTAAAATCAACTTCTAATAAACTCATTTTCATATAATCCCAGTAATCATCTTTTTTATCTTCTGGTGGATTTACTTGTTCTGTTTTATCATTATCTTTCTTTTCTTTTACTTTTGTGTCTTTTACCATATCTTCTTGTAAATCACTAACCTCTTTATTGTCATTAAACCAAAAATATATGCCAATAGAAGATACAATTAAAATTGTTAAAAAGAAAAGAAAAAATACTACGATAACCCATTTACGAAATCTCCTCTTTTTCTTTTTTGCGGAACAACCCGGAGATCCGATCCCCTGCCCGTTTGAACATAGCGATGGAGAACTCCTTCGATCCCATCAGCCCCTGGGGCCGGAAGATCATGATCACGACCAGAAGCAGCGCGTAAAGCACCATCCGCAGCTCCGTATAGCTGGACAGGAACATGGAGATAAGTCCCAGTACGATGGCGCCTAAGATGGAGCCGGTGATGCTTCCCAGCCCGCCGAACACCACGATGACCAGAATGTCCACGGATTTCATAAACCCGAAGGTATCGGGCTTGATCCGGGGGAAGTAGGTGGCGTAAAGCGCCCCAGCCACGCCGGCAAAGAAAGCGCCGATGATGAAGGCGGTCCGCGAACGCGGAATTCCGGTCGTGTCCGAAATCGAGTTCGCCGCCCCGTACACATCGGCCCGCACGATCTGCGTCACGGGCAGCAACGGCAAGACGACCACGACGACGCTGGTCACGAAGATGGCCGCCGAGGGCGGCCGTCGTGCGACGGCTGCGGGCAACATCGGCCCCAACGCCGTGACCGAGCTCGACAAGGCGCTCGATGCAGGCGTTCTGCCCGAGGTCTGGGTGCTTGAGCTCTCGAGCTTTCAGCTCGACACGACGTCGAGCCTCAAGTGCGTATCCGCAGCTGTTCTGAACGTCACCGAGGACCACCTTGATTGGCACGGCGACATGAAGGCCTACGCCGAGGCGAAGGGGCGCATCTTCAAGCAGGACACCGTTCGCGTCGTCAATCGCGAGGACGCCGAGACGCTCCGTCTTGCACAGGGAGGTCCCGTGCGCACGTTCGGCGGCGGTGAGCCCGTCAAGGCGGGCGAATACGGCCTCGCCAGAGGGGCTGACGGCCTGCTGTGGCTTTCCAGGCTTGATGAGGGCGCGTCTGAGCCCACGCT
>USGP01000041.1 GCA_900554315.1 uncultured Mycoplasmatota bacterium | reverse complement strand
ATAACAAAAAAATGTAGACACGTTTTTCTGTGTCTACATTTATCTTACAACTTCAATTATTGTCCTTGTTTTTTTATTTTTTCTAGTCTATCATAAATTTCTTTTAGATTTTTTTCATATCCAATATCTTTTGGGTGGTAGTATTTTTTATTTTTTAATTTATCTGGTAAATATTGTTGTATTACGTATGCGCCTTTGTAGTCATGAGGATATTTATAATCAGGGGAATTGGTTTTGATATGGGAGGGGATGCTTCCTACATTTCCTGATTCTACATCTTGTATGGCTTCATCTAGGGCTGTATGGGCAGTGTTACTTTTAGGTGACAAAGCCATTTCGCAGACAATTTCTCCTAATGGAATTCTTGCTTCTGGTAGTCCGATACGTTCTGCTGCATTAATTGCAGCATCTATTCTTGGACCTATAGCTGGATTTGCTAGCCCTATATCTTCGTAGGCGATTACCGATAGTCTTCTATAGATAGAGTCTAGGTCTTCTTCTACTAGTAGCCGTGCAAGATAGTGTAGGGCAGCATCTACGTCACTACCACGAATAGATTTTTGTAATCCACTTAAGACATCATAGTGTCCTTCACCGTTTTTATCGGAGAAGAAGACTGGTTTGTTATTAATTTTTTTTATTTTTTCTTCAGTTATTTTTTTATCGTCTGTAGAGTAGTATGCAACTTCTAATAAGTTGTAAGCGTATCTTAAGTCACTTCCTGATAGTTTTGCGATTAATTTAATACTTTTATTATCTATTTCTATTCCGTTTAAATCTGGGTGCTTTATGGCTTTTTTTAAACCATATATAATATCTTCTGTTTCTAAATCATGTAGTTCAAATATTTGACAACGACTACGTATGGCTGGGTTTATAGCGTGATAAGGATTTGATGTTGTCATACCAATTAAGGTAATTAAACCACTTTCTAGTTGGGGTAGTAAGATATCTTGTTTATCTTTATTTAATCTGTGAATTTCATCCATAATTAAGATGATACCATCATACATTTTTGCTTCTTCTATTACGATATCTAAATCTTTTTTGGTATTAATGGTAGCATTTAAAAATCGGTATCTTTCTCCTAAATCATTTACAATTGCATTAGCAATAGATGTTTTTCCTATACCTGGTTTTCCATATAAAATCATAGAAAATAGTTTTTTATTTTTTACTAAATTAGAAAGTATTTTTCCTTCTCCTACTAAATGTTTTTGACCGATAATATCGGATAGTGTTTTAGGAGCAAGTTTTAATGCTAAAGGTTTGTTCATAATATCACCATTTCTATTGTATCATATTTCATGTCTAGTACTTTTTACTTTTTGATATTGTCTATAGAAATCTTGTCGGTCGGCATCAGATGTTGCAATGATGTCTACTAGTTGATCAAAATAGTTGTCTCTAGGTCTTTGTTCATATAGATCTTCTTCGTAGGCTGTGGCATACTTGGATAAGACTTTACTTACTTGATGATTTAGTCTATATCTTTTAAACCTTCCATGATTAATTGCATCTAGTAGTTTTACTGTAAAATTAATATTGTTTTGGATTGTTTTTTCACTTAATGTTCCATTTGGATAACGAAATTCTACTTGATTTGGATGCTTTTTTCCTCTTATATTTATAGCGTCTAAATTTGTAAATACAAATGGTAAGAATCCTGGGTGTTCGTTTCTATCTAACGTTTCTAAGAAGTTTTGTGATTTTTGCTCTGTCAACAATCTTGGCCTTATTAGTTTGGCATAACTATCCATGGTTGCTCGTTCTAAGTAACCATCTCCCATGTAGAATGAATATATTTCTGGTTCATAGATTGCTAATATCTGAGCTAGTGTTTCATACATTGCTTTTTGGTTTCTTACTTTTGATGTATCTACTGTTATATGGTTACTACAATTAGATGAAATTTTAGCGTGAAGTGATTGTAACATATGACAAATTTGTTGCAATTCTAACCAATCACATGGAATATCATGCATAATTTTACTGGATAATTCTCCGCCAATAAATCTTTTAATTCCTAATTTTCCGAATTGCTCCTGTGAGACGGTTACATCTTCATCTAGGTACCATACATCATATGGAAGATGTTTACTATTATAATGATGGTACATGTATTGTATTGGTAAGTGAGCTATTTCACTTTGTTTTTGTATTTCTGATAATTTTGCATTTGCAAATTCTATTTCTACGCCAAAAGATTGGTCTTTATCAATTCCTAAATCTGTTCTATATATCATGTTATCCTCCTTTGTAGGTTTCTTCATTATACTACTTTTTTCTTTTCTTTTCAAATGCGTCAGTTGTATTTTTTTATGATTTATCTTATACTAGCTATAGGTGATACTATGAAAATAGAGGATGCAATTACTGATTTTATTCAATATTGTTTGTTTGAAAAAGGACTTACTGACCAGACTGTAAAGTCTTATCAAAATGATTTAGATATTTATTGTACTTTTTTAACAGATCAAGGACTTTCTTCTGTAAAAGAAATTACAAGTGATCATATTAAAGATTTTTTAAAGAGTAGGGGAAGTAATGAAAGTAGTAGTACTGTTGCTCATAATTTGACGGTTATTAAAAATTTTCATAAGTATTTAGTAAAAGAAAATATTGTTTCTAATGATGCAGCTTTATTTATTTCTAGGCCTAAGTTGCAAAAAAGACTGCCTAGGGCTCTTAGTGTTGAAGAAGTGGATAAACTTTTAGATATCCCTTTGGTTACTCCATTTGACTATCGTAATAAAGCTATGTTAGAATTAATGTATGGTGCTGGCCTTAGAGTGAGTGAACTGGTTAGTCTTACTTTGAATCAAGTCGATTTAGAAAGTGGTTTGATTCGTATTATGGGGAAAGGTCGAAAAGAAAGAGAAATTCCTATTGGTGAGTATGGAATTTATTATTTAAGACTTTATTTAGAACATAGAGGCGCCTTGATTAAAAATCATCAACAGATGGATGCTTTGTTCTTAAATAATCATGGGAAGCAAATTACTAGACAAGGATTTTTTAAAATATTAAAAGCCTTACTTTTGGAGAAAGGTTTAAATCCTGATGTTTCTCCTCATACGTTACGTCATAGTTTTGCAACACATTTATTGAGTCATGGTGCTGATCTTAGAAGTATTCAAGAGATGTTGGGTCACTCTGATATTTCTACTACTAAAATTTATACCCATGTAAGTGATGAAAAAGTAGAAGCTGATTATAAAAAATATCATCCTAGGGAGCATAAAGGAGATTGGAAAAATGAGATTTAAAAGAATTTTTTTAATGGTATTAGATTCACTTGGTGTTGGTGAAGCACAAGATGCTATGAAATATGGTGATACCGGGGCTAATACATTAGGACATATTAAAGATAATTATTCTTTATTTATTCCTAATTTAAAGAAAATTGGATTTTTAGATACTTTAAATATGAGTGATAATCCAGATGTTGATGCTTATTATACAATTGCAAAACCTAATAATGCTGGTAAAGATAGTTTGAATGGTCATTATGAAATGATGGGAATTGTCAACCATATTCCGTTTAAGACATTTAATCAAGGTTTTACGTTTGATATTTTAAATGGAATTGAGCAGGTTACAGGTCGTAGAGTGATTGGTAATAAGTGCTGTCAAGATGACTCTATTATTCAAGAATTAGGGGAACGACAGCAAAACTATGGAGCTCTTATTATTTATACTTCCGCTGATTCTGATTTACAAGTTGCTGCTCATGAAGATTGCATTCCTGTTTCTAAATTATATGAATATTGCGAAAAAATCCGCGCTCTTACTTTACGAGAAGAATGGCGTGTTGGTAGAGTAATTGCTAGACCATTTACTGGCAGTAATGGCCATTATAAATTTATTCATAGCGGCCGTAGAGACTATGCAGTAAAGCCTCCTCAAAAGAGTGTTTTAGATAGTTTGGTAGCTAATAAGTATAATGTGATTGGTATTGGTAAAATTAATGATATCTTTGATGGACAAGGTATTAATAAGCAGATGAAAGCTAATAATAATATGGAAGCTATCAATAAATTTACGGATATTATTGATAAAAATTTTACAGGGCTTTGTATGGTTAATTTGTCAGATTTTGATAGTATGTATGGTCATACTAGAGATGTGGAAGGATATGGAAAAGCTTTAGAAGAATTAGATGTTGAAATTCCTATTATTTTAAATAAACTGGATACAGGAGATTTATTAATTATTACTGCTGATCATGGCAATGACCCTACTTTTCCTGGTACTGATCATACTAGAGAAAATGTACCTGTTATTATGTATAGTCGTGATTTTGTAAAACCTGGTAGATTAGAACCTTTTAATACTTTTGCTGATATTGGAGCAACAATTGCTGATAATTTTGAAGTAGAGATGCCTCCAATTGGTGAAAGCAAATTAGATTCTTTGGAGTAGCTTATGGATAAGTCTTTGATTTATGTTATTTCAGATAAGGGTAATGAAGAAGTAATGGCTGATTCTTCTTCTTTTTTGCATGATGCTTTTTCTCAATTAGAAAGAGATGGTTCTCATATTCCTTTTGTACATCAAATTTATGCTCCTTTTTGGGAAGAAGGAACTCCTGTTATTCATCTTAGACCTAAAAAGTTTTTAAATGGTCATCAGTCTTATGTTTTAACTGCTTTTTTGCCAAGGAAAACTTCGTATGCTAAAGAAAAACAACTTCTTTCTACTTTAGAACAGTTAGAAGGCACTTATGATTTTTCTAGAGAAGAAGTTGTCTATATTAAAGATAAAAATACATTTGGTTATGATTATGAGTATTATCCTCCATTGGTAGTAGATAAAGAAGTTTCACTTTCTTCTGTTTGTCAGATGTTTTTTAGAGATGCTCATGGACTTTCTACAGATGAAGAAAAGAAAATGTTTTCTACTTTTCGGAGTTTTGATTTAGAGCAAATGTTTTGGGACGAAAGTTATTATTCTTATCCTATTAACCATAATGGTTGTGGTGTTATTTTGATTGATAGAGAAGGGGAGGAGTTGATTTCTCCAATTACTAAAAATACGCATATTGAGACTATGTCTTATTTGTTATCTAACAAAATTGAAAAAGATGTTTCTTTAGAATATACATTTCCGCAAATTGTAGAACGTTATCAAATGGGAGTTGTGATGATACGTTCTCAACAAGCACAGATGTTTATTCCGAAACAGATTACAGAAAAGCAAAAGAATACTTTGGCAGATACTTATCAGCAATTGGTTGCTACTGCTGGAGACTTTGGTGATGTTTATTGTGCTAGAATTTATTCTGATACGAATGTTGACCGTGTTTCTGTGGGCTATCATGATGTAATGGAACTTTTGAATCAGACTTGTCAAAATAAGGAAAATAGAGAAGAGGGGACCAATAAAAAAAGAGTCTAATAATTAGACTCTTTTTTTCTATCACTTCCCCTACTTCTTTTCTTTAAAATTTTCACAAACAGTTTCTTCTACTTTTTTACATGAATCATTATCACATGTACAACTAACTTTTATTTCTTTTAATTTACAGCAACCATTATCACAATCATTATGTTTGCATGTTTCTACATCACATTTAATTTTGTTCATAAATACCTCCTTAATCTTATTATTTACTAAAATTTAAGTATTTATGCTAACTTAAATAATTTCTAGAATGAATTGAGATGGATAACTGTTCATCTTTTTCTAGTTCGATTCATTTTGGAAAACTCTATTTTAAATCGAAATGGATAATTATCTATCTTTTTTTATTTCGATTGATTCTAGAGCATCCTAATTTTAATTGAGGTGAACAATTATCCATCTTTTTTAATTTCGATTCATTCTAGAACGTTTTAATCATTTGGTAATAGAGGAGTTGCTATAGTTTTTAGGTGTAGGATTATTCATCTTTATAGTTATATATTAATATAAATGATAGTTGTTTATTATTAGTCGAATATATGTATATGGAAATAAAAAATAAAACTATATAATTAAATAA
>USGP01000040.1 GCA_900554315.1 uncultured Mycoplasmatota bacterium | reverse complement strand
ACAATTTGACCACAACATCTTTAGTATTAATTCCCAATCAAATTAAAAATAAAAAAAAGACAACCAAACTTTTAGCAGAAATATTAAATGTAAGTTATAAAAATATGAAACAACATGTTTATAAACAAACGTCTATTGAAAGAGTGCATCCAGAAGGAAGAAGATTATCTTATGATGTAGCAGAAAAAATTTCTGCTTTAAAATTAGATGGAGTATATTTAGTAAAAGAAGCTAAAAGAAATTATCCTTATAAAAATTTATTATCTCATAGTCTTGGTTATGTAGGAATTGATAACCAAGGACTTTCTGGTCTAGAATTACAATATGATAAATATTTAACAGGAAAGAGTGGAGCTATCAAGTACTTCTCTGATGCCAAGGGAAATAAACTAAATTTATCAGATATTTATGTAGAACCACAAGATGGTATGAATTTGTCCTTAACCATAGACTTAGATATTCAAAAATCACTTGAAAGAGAATTGGATAATGTAGTAGATATGTTTTCACCCGATATGGCTCTAGCAATTGTAATGAATCCAAACAATGGTGAAATTTTAGGTATGGCATCCAGACCAGATTACGACCCTAATAATTATCAAGATTATTCAGAAGAAGTTCTTAGTAGAAATTTACCCATCTGGGCATCCTATGAACCAGGGTCTACCTTTAAAATTATTACAACTTCTGCAGCAGTTGAAGAGAATGTAGTAGATTTACAAAAAGACCATTTTTATGATTCTGGAAGTGTAACAGTAGATGGAGCAGTATTACGATGTTGGAAAGCAGGAGGGCATGGTGAACAGACCATGCTACAAGTATTACAAAATTCTTGTAACCCTGGATTTGTCAAAATGGGACAACTTCTAGGAAAAGAAAAATTATTTTCATACATTGATAAGTTTGGTTTTGGAGAAAAAACAGGAGTAGATTTGAATGGAGAAGGAAAAGGTATTATATTTGACCTAAACCAAGTAGGAAATGTAGAACTAGCAACATCAGCTTTTGGACAAGGCGTCAGTGTAACGCCAATTCAGCAAGTAGCAGCAGTATCTGCTGTTGTAAATGGAGGAACACTATATCAACCATATATTGTAAAAAGTATTTCTGAAAAAGAAACAGGAAGTATTATATATGAAGCCAAAAAGAAAAAAGTAAGACAGGTAATCAGTAAAAAAACATCTAAAATAATGCGTAAAGCCTTAGAAAGTGTTGTTGCAAAAGGAGGAGGGAAAAGTGCCTTTATTGAAGGCTACAGAATAGGAGGAAAAACTGGAACAGCACAAAAAGTAAAAGATGGAAAATATCTAGTTGGTAACTACATAATGTCATTTATGGCTGTAGTACCATCTAACGATCCACAAGCAGTCTTATATCTAGCCATTGATAATCCTAAAAATACAGCTTTATTATCAAGCTATACAACAACACCAATCGCAAGACGAATTTTATTAGATATCATTGATGCACTAGGCATAGAAAAACAAGATAATGAATTAGAAAAAGACTTAGAATGGACAGATATTCCTACTCATAAAGTTCCTAATGTCGTAGGAAAGACAGTAGAAGAAGCTAAGCAAAAACTAAAAGAATTTACAATAGAATATTCTGGTAATGGTAAAAAAGTAGTAGCACAATCACCAGAAAAAGGTGAAAAATTAGAAGAAGGAGGAACTGTTAGATTACTTTTAGAGTAATTTGACACTTCAAAAGAAAAGAAATAATAGAATAGCTATAAAAGAATTGAAAATTATGATAAACTAAAACTGGTGAATAATATGGATGAGACAATTGGATCAAGAGGTGGAAGAAATGATAGGCGTAGAACGCTTATTATTACAAATAATCAAAAAAAGAAAATAAAAGAAAGATATCAAAAGAAAAAAGATGAAAGAATAAAAAAGCTAGAAAAAGAAGTAAAAAACATTCAACTAGCTTCTCTTTTTGTTGCTGTTCCAATCTCTATTACGGGAAATGTTTTTGAAACATTACTTCATTTAAGAGATGAAGAGAAGAATGAAAGAGAAGAAGCCAAGGGTTTACAAACAGAAGAATTACATCAACAAGAAAAACTAGAATTAAAAGAAACAACAGAATATATAGAAGATTATCAATTAAATGATAGAACCTTTAAAGACAAAGGCTATCCAAGAACAATAGAAGGAAAATTTGTCTTACCACCTAAAATTAAATTAGTTGAACCACCAAAAGAAGCAACTGCCAAAATCACATTAGACAATCCCAAACAACATGAAAGTTCTAAACAAGATCAAAAAGCACCAGTTTCCATTTCTCCTATTCCAATTGCTCCTGCAACAAATGAGTTAGAGAGACTACAAGACAAAAAAATAGTAGAAAAATATGAAGAAAAACTAAAAGAAGTAAAACAAGAATTAACAGATATTGTCTTTGAATATAATGTAATTTCTAAGAATGCAACAGAAATGGTAAATACAAAAGATGCAGAAGATATCTTAGCTCAACTAAATACGATTATCAAAAAATTAGAAGAGTTAAAAAGAAGAATCAAAGCAGAAGTTACCAATTCAGAAGAAGAAGTATATTTAACATCTTTAGTAGACGGCTACATGGAAGATTTTAAAAACAAAAAAACGGTAGACTGGGTAAAAGATTCAGACTTATATATAATGTTAGAATCAAAATTAGAAGAGGTAAAAGGCAAAGCTGAAATATTAAATGCTGATGTAGAAGAGAAAAAGACAGACTTAGCCTTAGATGAAGATAAAATACAACAATTAAAAGATGAATACTTTAACTATGATAACTTTAACAATCAACTATTAACGATTCAATACGAACAGGATTATTTACTAAAAGATTTAGAAGAAAAAGTAAAAAATTCTGTATCCGTAACAGAACAAGTAACTTATAAAGTAGAGTTTTTAAACAGACAAAGTAAAAGAATGTTAGGATTACTATCGGCACTAATGTTGGTACCTGGAAACAGAAGTGCCAAAGCACTTGCAACAGGAACTGCAGCATATATGTTATTTATGAAAAATCTATTAAATCCAAAACTTAGAAAGAAAAAATATAGAACAATTAAAGTAACGGATTACAGTAAAGAAATAGAAAGAGGAATTGCTTCTTTAGAAGATGTGTTATCTACACTAAATAAAACGTCTACTAAATTAGAAGAAATGATTAACACCTTAGAACATGACTTCTCAGATTATATAAAAGACGTTCCAGAAATAAAAGAATTATTATCCAACTTAAATCAATTATTAGATAATATAAAAGAAAAAGAAGAACAACTAGAAAGAACAAAACAAAATCAAGAACAACTATTACAAAAGAATAATGAAAAAGTAAAGACATTAGAAAGAACAGAAGTAATGTAAACTTTTGTCTAAAATAGCAAATTTTGCATAATAATGTAAGAAGTATGATATAATATTGCAAGAGAAACGGAGTGAACGAAATGTTACTATTAACCAAAGCTATCTTTGCGATAATGATTGGTTTTTTATCATCCGCATTACTAGGACTAATTTTAATACCTATTTTAAAAAAGTTAAAATTAGGCCAAAGAATTAGTGTATTTGTAGGAGAAGCACATCGTAAAAAAGAAGGAACGCCAACAATAGGAGGATTAATATTTATTATTCCCACCGTTCTAGCAACGATCTTTTTAACAGTGACAGATAAGATTCCCTACACAGCCAATTTAGGAATTGTATTATTAGTATTTTTAGGATATGCATGTATTGGATTCTTAGATGATTTTCTATCGATTAGAAGAGCTAAAAATGAAGGATTAACAACATATCAAAAGTTAATTATGCAAGTCTTAATTGCAATTGGATTTTTCTATATTTATATGCGAAATGGTGGACAGACATCCTGGGTAGTAGGAACTTTACATATAGATTTAGAAATGGGCTGGCTTTATGGATTATTCATCTTATTTGTACTAGTTGGAGCATCAAATGCAGTAAACTTAACAGATGGTCTAGATGGCCTAGCTGGAGGACTTTCAGCAATTGCTTTTATAGCATTCAGTTTAATTTCTTTAATGGTTGGCTTTGAAGATATAGGAATATTTAGTTTAATCTTAGTTGGAAGCTTAATGGGGTATTTAATATATAATACTCATCCTGCTAAAGTAATCATGGGAGATACAGGATCCCTTGCATTAGGAGCAACCATGGGAGCAATCGCAATTTTAACACATAGAGAATTAACATTATTAGTAGTAGCTGGAATTTTTGTAATAGAAACACTAAGTGTTATTCTACAAACGTTCTGGGTACAAGTATTTCATAAAAAATTATTTTTAATGACTCCACTTCATCATCATTTTGAAAAATTAGGATGGGAAGAAAATGATATTGTAAAATTATTCTGGGTAGGAGGTTTACTTTTAGCAATGGCCGGAATAATATTTGGAGTATGGTTGTAAAAAGATGTCAAAATATAACATCTTTTTTTTATTTCTATCAAAAATCTGATACAATAAAAATGAGAATAAAATAGTAGGAAGGCGAATGTATGAAAAGAAAATTATTAACAGTTACATTATTAATCATTGCGGTATTTGGATTATTTGTAACAGTACCAGCAGTAAAAGCAGATTCCGGCTTTGATTCAAGCTTTGGTGGAGGATCATCCGGTGGAGGAGGAAGTTGGTCTTCTGGAGGATCCAGTTGGGATAGTGGTAGCAGTAGCTGGGATAGTGGTAGTAGTTATAGTCATTCTTCATCATCTTCTACCATGTCTACACCAGCATTTATTCTATTCTTAGTCATGTTTGCATTAATCATGATTTTATCTTTTGCCGCAGCACAGAAAAAACAACAGACAAGACCAAGTAGAAGAATTATTCTAGATCACAGTAAGGAAGTACCAATTGAGAAGATAAAAGAAATTCTTCCAAACTTTAACAGGAATGACTTCTATAAAGCAAGATATCAAGACTTTATAGATATTCAAAATGCTTGGATGAATTTTGATTATGATAAACTTCGTAGCAAATTAACAGATGAATTATATAATCAATATGAGATGCAATTACAAACTCTAAGCGTAAAAGGTCAAAAAAATGTCATGTCAGATTTCACAATCATTGATACACAAATGGTTAATATAACCAAGCAAAATAACCAAATTACAGTTACTATGCAATTACAAGTAGCATTCTTAGATTATTTAGAGAAAAATGGAAAAGTTGTAAGAGGAAGCAATACTCGTAAAAATAAGATGACTTATGAAATGGCCTTTGTATGCAACGAAACAACACCTGATACATGTCCAAACTGTGGAGCTAAATTAACAAATAAAGCTTCACAAAAATGCCCATATTGTAATAGTACGATTGCGAAAGTATCAAAAGACTGGGTATTAAGTAAAAAAGAAGCCCTTGGACAAGAGTAAAGAAAGAAGGAATAAAATGACAATACAAGAACTAATCGCAAAAGATGTAAGCTTTTCAGAAAGTGGATTCTTAGCTAAAGTAGATAATACCTATATTATGATTTTAACCTCAATTATGACAGAAAATTTAAAAAGAGTAGATCATAAAGTAGGAGATGAAGTGTATCAACAATTAACAGAAAAACTAAATAACTTACAAGCTCAAAATTCAATTCAGATGTATGATGAATTAAATGTAAAAGACTCATCCATTTTATCAATCGAAGAAAAAGAAACATACTATGAAATCAAAGTAAAATTAATTTCTAGATATATGGATTATCAATTAGATAAAACAACAAGAGAATATAAATCGGGAAATAATAGAAGTAGAATAGAAAAAAATCATATCCTAACATTTAAAAAAAATAAAAATGCTACTATGGAAGGAATGAGTAGAAAGTGTCCAGGATGTGGTGCATCAATTGATGCTAATAACAGCGGAGTATGTCCATATTGTGGAACTGTTTACAATACAGAAGATTATGACTGGGTATTAACAGAAATAGAAGGAGGAGTATAAAGAACTATTATAGTTCTTTTTTTCTTGCTAAAAAAATAAAATAATATAGGTGATATCATGAAAGTAAAAGTAGATAAAATCTTACTAACAGCTATTATCATATTATCAATATTTGGAATTGTTATGATATACTCAGCCTCTAGTATTTGGTCAGAATACAAATTTCATGATAGCTTTCACTATTTAAAATATCAAACAATATTCTTTTTAATAGGATTTATCATAATGATGATAGTTTCAAAAATAGATTATAAGTTATATTATGAAAATGCGAATAAAATAATATTTATTTGTATTATTTTATTAATTTTAGTATTGATTCCAGGCATAGGTAGTATTAGAAATGGAAGTAGAAGTTGGTTTGGAATAGGGCCACTAGGAATACAGCCTAGTGAGTTTGCAAAACTTGGTTTAATTATTTTTACAAGTAAATATTTAACAAATAATAAAAATGAGTTAAAAAGCTACAAAAAAGGAGTATTTCCAATATTGGGAATTACCTTCTTCATATTTGGTTTAATTATGTTACAACCCGATATGGGAACAGGAGCAATTTTAGTCATGTCAATTATTGCTTTATTATTTGTCGCAGGAGTAAATATGAAATTTTTTCTCTACTTAGGAATATTAGGAGTAGTAGGAATTATTATATTAATAGTAATTGCCCCTTATCGTATGGATAGAATTACATCATTTCTAAACCCTTGGAATGATCCTCTAGGAACAGGATTTCAAATTATACAAAGCTTATATGCTATAGGACCTGGAGGTCTGTTAGGAACAGGCTTTTTAAATTCTATTCAAAAACACTTTTATTTACCAGAACCACAGACAGACTTTATTTTTTCAATTATTGCTGAAGAGTTTGGCGTAGTAGGAGCCTTTATCGTAGTAGGATTATTTTCCATTATATTATATAGAGGAGTAAAAATTGCCCTAAACACCAAAGATCATTTTGCCAAGTATTTATGCCTAGGTATGACATTTCAAATTATATTTCAAGCAATCATGAATTTAATGGTCGTAATTGGTATGATACCTGTAACAGGAGTAACACTACCATTTTTATCTTATGGAGGAAGTTCTCTATTAATAAGTATGACTAGCATGGGAATACTACTAAATGTTTCCACTACTACAAAATAAAAAATAACTACTAGTTTATTTCAAAAAATAATGGTATAATGATTTAGATTAGTAGGTAGGTGGATTATGAAATATATATCTTTTGTTGTACCATGTTACAACTCCGAGGAATATATGGAAAAATGCATCGATTCTTTATTAATAGGTAAAGACGATGTAGAAATTATTATTATTGATGATGGAAGTAAGGATAAGACCGGAAAGATTGCTGACAGATATCAAAAAAAATATCCTAAAATTGTAAAAGTGGTTCATCAAGAAAATGGTGGCCATGGAGAAGGAATTAACACAGGTTTAAAACATGCAACAGGAAAATATTTTAAAGTAGTAGATAGTGATGACTGGCTAGACGAAAAAGCATACAAAAAACTATTAAAAGAAATTAAGCATATTGATACAGATTTAGTGGTATGTAATTATGTATATACATA
>USGP01000039.1 GCA_900554315.1 uncultured Mycoplasmatota bacterium | reverse complement strand
CACTTCGTGCACGTAACTTAATGTTTAAAGACAAAGACTATGTAGTAAAAGATGATGAAGTATTGATCGTCGATGAATTTACAGGACGTATCATGCCAGGAAGACGTTATTCTGATGGTCTGCATCAGGCGATCGAAGCGAAGGAAAATGTAAAGGTCAAGAGAGAATCCAAAACTCTTGCAACGATCACGTTCCAGAACTTCTTCAATAAATATGACAAGAAAGCAGGTATGACAGGTACTGCACTTACAGAAGAACAGGAATTTAGAGAGATTTATGGAATGGACGTTGTTGTGATTCCAACAAACAAACCAGTTCAGAGAATCGATCATGATGATGCGATCTACAAGACAAAACGTGAGAAGATGAATGCTGTTGTCGAAGATATCATTGAATCTCATGCAAAAGGACAGCCTGTTTTAGTTGGTACGATCACCATCGAGATGTCTGAAGAATTAAGTGCAATGCTTAAGAAACGTGGAATCAAACACAACGTACTGAATGCGAAATTCCACGAGAAAGAAGCAGAGATCATCTCTCACGCAGGTGAGATTGGTGCCGTAACGATCGCTACGAACATGGCTGGTCGTGGTACTGATATTAAATTGTCAGATGATATTAGAAAATTAGGAGGACTTTGTGTAGTTGGTACAGAGCGCCATGAATCTCGTCGTATTGATAATCAGTTGCGTGGTCGTTCAGGTCGTCAAGGAGATCCTGGATATACACAATTCTTTGTGTCTATGAAAGATGATTTAATGGTACGTTTTGGATCTGATAGAATTGGCGAGATGATGAAATCTATGGGACTTGGTGATCAAGCTATTCAAAGTAAAACATTTACCAAATCTATTGGAACAGCCCAAAAGCGTGTAGAAGGAAACAACTTTGATATTCGTAAACAATTATTACAATATGATGATGTAATGAATGATCAAAGAGAAATTATGTATGCAAAAAGAAATAAAATATTAGATAGTGAATCTATTCATGAAATGGTATTAGATACATTCCGTCATCATATGGAAGATTTAGTAAAATCTCATTTAGCACCTGAAGGAGCTTTAAATAAAAAAGATTATGAAGAGATTACAGAATACGTAAATGAAAATTTATTAAAACATGACATAAAATTAGAAGATATTAATGGAAAATCAGAAGAGGATGTTATAGACTTCTTAGTTAAAAAAATAACAGAAGAGTATGAAGAAAAGATAAAAGAAATACCACAAGAAGTAACAGACGAATTTGAGAAAGCAATTACACTTCAAGTAGTTGATAATTACTGGATGGAACATATTAATACTATGTCGCATTTAAGAGAAGGAATTCATTTAAGAGGATATGCTCAAGAAGACCCATTACGTGCTTATACTATGGAAGGTTATGACATGTTCGATGAAATGTTACAAAAAATCGATAGAGATGTAACAACCTTCTTATTAAGAGCCGAAATTAGACAAAATATTGAAAGAAAAGAAGTATCAAAAAAGAAAATTACCAATGAAGGTGGAAAAGAACCAGCAAAGAAAACACCAAAAAGAGTAAAGAAAATTGGTAGAAATGAACCATGCCCATGTGGTTCTGGCAAAAAGTACAAAAACTGTTGTGGAAAGAATGCATAAGTAATAAAAAAGTTAGTAAATAAAATTTACTAACTTTTTTTATTAGATATTAAATAATATGTTATAATGACAGTATAGAATAAGGAGAAGAAAAAGGAGTGGTACAATGAAAATAGAAACAGATATTTCTAAGAATTTTTTTGCTTGTTTTGACGAAGCTAGAGGGTTTGCTGTAAATAAGAAAAAAATATTAAAAACTAAAAATGCTAAAGTATTTACTTATATGCAAGGAAAATGCATTCGAGTAGCAATATTACTATTGATTAGTGTCTTATTTATCTTTTTATCAAAAATTAATTGTACATTAATTGTTTTTTCTTGTTTAGCAGCATTTATCGCAACAATTTATTTTATTCAGGCGCTGCTAAATTTGTGGATTATTTATCAAGTAAGAAAAAAAGAACATTTTACGAATGTAGTAAAAATTGATAAAAATGGTATTACAGATGAATCTTACTATGGAATAAAAATGGTATTTAGTTGGGATAAGATAAGCGCATTAGTTGTCGGAAAACACACTGTAACAGTATTAACAGATTCACCTATATATTTCTATTTTAATATTTCTGAAAAAGATGAAGTACTAAAAGCAATAGATAAATATGAAGAAAAAGATAAATTAGTAGATTAAGTATTCAATTGTGAATACTTTTTTATTGGAAAATATAATTACATAGAATAAGTTGTCAACCAGTTTGAAATTGACATCATTTTTTCTTATCTTTCAGTATGAAAAATAAAAGCAATGCTATAATATAAATAAGAAAGGCAGGTAAAAATGAAAGGACTAAGAATATTTCAATATGGAGTAGGAAAAATGAGCGTATACACCATGCGCTATGTTATAGAAAATGGTGGAGAAATCGTAGGGGCTGTAGATATTAATCCTGATGTTATTGGCCAAGATATTGGACAAATAATGAAGGGAGAAAATACTGGAGTAATAGTTGAAAATGTAGACCATGCAGAAGAACTATTAAAAAAATTAAAACCAGATTGTGTTATTGTTACAACAATGAGTTTACTTGCAGATGTTAAGGAAGCACTACTTACTTGTGCAAAATGTGGAGTAAATGCAATTACTACCTGTGAGGAAGCATTTTATCCGATGAATTCTAACCCAACATTAACCAGCGAAATTGATAACCTTGCAAAAGAAAATAACTGTACTATAACTGGTAGTGGATATCAAGATGCATTCTGGGGAAATTTAATTACAACATTAACAGGAGCAAGCCATAATATTACAAAGATTAAAGGTAGTTCTTCTTATAATGTGGAAGATTATGGAATCGCTTTAGCAAAAGCCCATGGAGCAGGATTGACCAAAGAAGAGTTCGCCTCTCAAGTAGCTAGTGCAGATGAAATATCAGATGAAGAAAGACAGAAAGTAATTGAAAGTGGTAAATATGCTCCATCATATATGTGGAATGTGAATGGTTGGCTATGTGACAAATTAGGATTAACCGTAGTAAGCCAAAGACAAAAATGTGTACCACAATTCAATGATTACGACATTGAATCATCTACATTAGGAATGACTGTAAAAGCAGGGATGGCAACAGGAATGAGTGCGGTAGTAACCACAGAAACAAAAGAAGGAATCACTCTTGAAACAGAGTGTATTGGAAAAGTATATAATAAAGATGAATTTGATAGAAATGAATGGACAGTTTATGGTGAACCAAATACTACGATGGTAATTGAAAAGCCAAGTACAGTAGAACTTACTTGTGCGACAATAGTAAATAGAATTCCAGATGTAATTGCATCAGAGCCAGGATTTATACCTACTTCACGTATGGGAGAATTAAAAAGTTTAAAATAAGGCATTATTTATTAATGCTTTTTTTATGGAAAAAAATAAAATAACAAATAAATTTATGCTATAATCAAGATATAAAAGTATAGTAGTATATCAAAAAAGGAGTAATATATGATAAACCAGCAGTCTGCAGTAAACAATCAATCAACAACCGATACAAATCTAAAATGTAAAAATTGTGGAGGAAGTATTAAAGTAACTGACAAATTTTGTGGGAATTGTGGTCAACCATGCAACACTTCAAAACAAAATACTGAAATAGTAGATCCACCTATCCAGAAAAAAATCGTTACTAAAGCTAATTTTGATTCTATGTACAATCTAACTGAATCACAATTACTAGAAGAATTTATTAATAGACAATTATCAAAACTTCAAATAGATAAAAATAGCAAGGTAATACCCACATCCCTATTAAAAAGAAAACAAATATTAAATATTTTATTTGTGTTATTATTGTTTATATATATAATACTGATTTTCTTTCATTTTCCATTACTAACATACTTGATAGGTTTAATTTTATTAATAGTTTTATTTAAATACACAAGAAATTATAATATGTTAAAGTACTTAAAAAAGCAAATACAGGAACGTCCATCAGAGAAAGTAACTAACATTATTATGAATGTGAAAACAACATTTGTTCCAAACAAAACAAAACCAATATTTATAGTAGGTATTGTAGCAGCAATAATATTGCCACTAATTATATTTGCTAAACCAATTACATTTTATGAAAAGATGGATAATGGTTATGGAGTTAGATTCTATACATTCGGTCTAACTAATTTTAAAACGGTGAATATACCAGAAACATATAAGGGCGAAGAAATTGTAAGCATTCGTGGAAATGTATTTGCCAATATGCCATTTTTAGAAGAGGTAAACTTACCTAATAGTATTACAGAGATTAGAGGAAAGGCCTTCAAAAATGATATTAGTTTAACAAAGATAAACATTCCTGATAGCTTAGAGTATCTTGGGGGAAGTGCATTTTATAATTGTTCCTCACTTAGGTCAGTTAAATTACCAGATACTTTAACATATATGGGCGGAGAAACTTTCTATAATGCATATTCACTAGAAAATATTGAGCTATCTAAAAACCTACAAGAAATCAGAGGAAATACCTTTGAAGAATGTAGTTCACTAATATCAATAGATATACCAGATTCAGTTACTAGAATAGGTGGACATGCCTTTTATGGGGCTTCTCGATTATCAGAAGTAAATATAACAGAAAATAGTAATCTTGAAGAAATTGGCTCATCAGCATTTAGAGAATGCTCTAGTCTTTTATCAATAAGAGTACCAAAACAGACATACATAAATTCAAGAGCTTTCAAAAATAGTCCTACATCAATATATTACTATGATGAATATAGTGATACAGGAAATACGTGGAACAATTATTATTAGGGGGAATAGTAGTGAAGGAAGAGTATAAATATATACATTTGTTGTATGTCCCAACCATGGCTTGTAACATGGAATGCAAATATTGCTATTTAGAAGATAATACAAAAGAGGAATATACAAAATATACAACGTTAGGGACTCTAGAATACACCATTAATAAACTAAAGGAATCGAATGTTATACCATTTAATATATCTTTACACGGAGGAGAAGTAACCACTTTAAGTAAGCAAGATTTTCATGATATCATTGAGTATATTAGTCAGTATTATCAAAAAAACAAGCAACTTATTACAGATGCCGGCTTCAAAGTAGGTAGTCCCCATATCAAAACCAACTTATATGATTTAAAAAAACACATAGATACAATAAAAGAATTTAATGTATCCATATCTGGGAGTCTAGACTTACCATTTTCCCTTCATAACGAATATAGAGTAACAAAAGGGAACCGAAAAACACTGGATAAAATACTGGAAAATATAGAACTACTAAAAGATATACCAAATAAAAAGAAAGTATCGTCAACAATCTTTAAAGAACATTACCAACATATCGAAGAAATTATAAAAGATATCAAGTTCTTAGACAAAAATACATGTTTAGATATGAATGATTTTAATTTTATGATAGGTTTTTCTTACAATTCAAATGGATTATTACATCCAATGACAGAAGAAGAACAAGTGAATTTCTATAAGCGAATGCATCAAGAATTTGATGGAACAAATTTAGACAGCGGAGTGAATGGAGCTTGGTTTAATGAGTTCGGACCAGAATATTGTACTAATTGTAATAATTGTGGAGAAAAGTTCTTTTTATTAGAAAGAAACGGAGATATCTACTCCTGCGTAAGAGGACAGAAACAAAAAGATTATTATTATGGTAATATATATAAAAATACTGTAGAAGAAATATTAAAAACGGCATCGAATAAAATATTTATAAATCATAATAAACTACCGTTTAATGAGGATTGTAAAAACTGTGGATATTTATACTTGTGCAAAACGGGTTGCCCATTTGTAAAAAACATTTATAACAGTAGCAAAAGTTATACATGCAAACTACAACAAGAATTATACAAAGATAGAAATTATCCAAAAGACATAAACAATGAAGAATTTGTCTATGAATATATAACAAAAATGAGAATAGAAAATAAAGAGAATTTTAGACCAACAAAATCTACAGAAAGTTATCCATCTCTAGAAGAAATAATTGAAAAAGATCAAAAGTTAAAATATATATATGACGAAAATAGTTTTATTTTAAAAGTGAATGAAAAAGAATACCAATTAGCATCCCAAATAAAAAAATCCTACAGGGATTTTATATATTTAACGCCAGAGAATAAAGTAATAATTTATATGAAAAAAGAGTTAATAAGTGCAGAGTGTGAATATCCAGAAAATAATGCACTATATATTATGCTTTTAAGTGGTAATTTAGTGACTTACGGAGATGAGAATAGGGAAAAACAAAGACATATTGCAACAGAATTGGTTTATAAAGGTGTATTAGATGAAATAGCAAGCGACAAAGAAGGATACTACTCTTATGATATTAGTAGTTGGCTAAAGAAATTTTCAAAATACTTATCTCTTACAAATGCTAATAACATATTTTTTACAACAACAGCATTAAGAGATTATCATTATATGAAACAAAAAAATAATGCCTATTACCATATACAAGCAATAAATCTACCATTTCAAAATATAGAGTTTTATTATTTAGATAAGGAGAATCAAAATGGATAAAGAACCAGAAACATATGAAGAATTAATTAGAAAAAAAAGATGCATTGATTTAACTAATTATTACGACTTTTCTATGGAAGAATTAAATCAAATATATGACTTCTTGTCTTCCAACCCAGATGGTACTGTCGTTGGAGGAACAGATAAAGTTTCTTTATGTCTTGGAACTACAGTCACAGCAGTAATTGCTGCTAAAAGTATTAATTCCTCAATTGATGGATTTACTATGAAGGAAAACTATTTACGTGTGATTCCACATTATACACCGTCATCTAGTTATAGTTATAGCGGTGGTTCATCTTCCAACAATAATAATAACAATAATAACAATAACAATAATAACTAGAGGAACATGGCCTTAATATCAGAAACATATCAAAAAGAAAAATTAAAAAGATATGGAATCAATATAAGAACGAAATATATTGTTGGAAACAAAATCTTAGAAAGAAATACTAATGATTCCGTTAATGATAATATAGAGCGAGGAATCCGCTGCCAAAAAGAATATTATATAGATAATAAATTAGCACATAAAGAAAAGTTATTTGATTCAAGAATAGAGTACACATATATTATGGATAATAATATAAATGAAGAATACGAATGTCCTAATTGTGGAATGAAATCTCCACTAAAGGATTTTATTGATGGTTGTCCTTATTGTAAAACTTATTATAATATGGATTACAGTGAGAAAGACTTAGGTAGTAAATATCATTATGATAGAGTACTAAAGAGTAATATCTATAGAGTAATAACACTAATTGTAGATATTATTATTAGCGTTATTATAAGCTTTATTTTTATAAAACTTACTTCAAGGACTTTTAATAACTATGATATTATAAAAATATTTATATATGGTATTATTCTTTCTCTAATTTTATATTATTTTTTCTATATTGCAGATGCATATATAATCTTATCTCCTATAAAGAAATTTAAAGATAAAGAAAATAAAAAACAAATAGAGTTTTGGAAAAGAACTAAAATTAACAAAAAAACATTTTTTAATAACCTAAATTATGAGATAAGG
>USGP01000038.1 GCA_900554315.1 uncultured Mycoplasmatota bacterium | reverse complement strand
AAGGAAAAAATATTATAGTAAGGAAAATATAATAGACTATGATATTTTAGATTATACCAATTTTAAAGACTATGAAGTAAATGGAGTATTATATGTTGATGTAACGGCAGATTTAAGGATAGTTACTTATGAAAACAAAAAATTAAAATCTAAGATAATAACTCAGACATACACTATGCAACAAAATAAAAATACCTTATTAAATTTAGGAACTAAAGAAAATATTATTAGATGTGCAAATTGTGGAGCATCAATAGATGTTACAAAGGGAAAGTGCGAATATTGCCATTCGGAAATAAAATATTTGCAAGAATGGATTTTAGAAGAGAAAGTATAAAGGAGAATTTTATTGCCTAGATAACTTCAGTTCTTTTAAAGCGGAATGGGATGGATATTTATATGCATCACTAGAAGAGGCCTATCAGACCGCTAAATTTTTGAAATCAGCCCCAGAAATAGCGGAAGAAATAAAAAAAGTCATTCAGCTCATGAAGCTCAAAAATAGCCTTTGCTAATAAAGATAAAGTAAGAAGTGATTGGCAAGAAGTAAAATTAACAATTATGGAAGAACTTTTAAGAAAAAAATTACAGCAAAACCCATATGTCAAACAAAAACTATTACAAACGAAAGACTATATAATTGTTGAAGATTCACCTAAAGATAATTTCTGGGGATGGGGAAAAGATAGAACTGGAGAAAATCACTTAGGTAAATTGTGGATGAAATTACGAGATGAATTATTAAAATAAAAAAGGAGCCTTTTGGCTCCCATATCTATTTACAGAGGATCTTCACACGTAACAGTGAACCTTCCTCACTAATACTATATGCAATAACATAAAAGATATACACAAAAAATGTAAAATTGGTAAAATAATATTTGAGAAAAATATAAAAATATGTTATTTTATGATTGATTTAGAAAAGAATAGAAAAGAATATTTAGAGCAAACTAAAAGGAGAGAGATATGGAATTAAGAGAAATAAAAGAAAAATTGCAAAAAAACGAAAAACAAATAGATGAATTATGGAGGTCACTTTGACATCGATTCTATAAAAAAAGATATCGAAAAATTAGAATCACAAACAAAAAATGTTGATTTTTGGAATGATCGTCAAAATGCAGAAAAAATAATAAAAGAAATCAATAATAAAAAAGAAACTGTGGAAAGCATAGAAAATCTACAACAACAAATAAAAGATAACATAGAATTATCTGAAATATTAGAAGTAGAAAAAGATGAAAAAGCATATCAAGATTTGGAAGAAGAAGCAATTAAAATAGACCAAGAGGTAGAAAAAATAAGTTTATTACTTTTATTAAATGAACCATATGATCATAATGATTGTATTCTAGAAATTCATCCAGGAGCAGGTGGAACAGAATCTTGTGACTGGGCAATGATGCTGTATAGAATGTATACAAGATGGTGTGAAAAAAAACAATACAAAATAGAATTATTAGATTATCAAGCTGGAGATGAGGCTGGAATCAAAAGTGTATCAATGAAAATTAAAGGAAATAATGCTTATGGATATTTAAAAAACGAAAAAGGAGTACATCGATTAGTACGACTTTCACCTTTTGATTCTAATAATAGAAGACATACATCCTTTGCATCTGTCGAAGTAACACCAGAAGTAGAGCAAGATAATGATATAGAAATTGACGAAAAAGACTTAAAAATTGATGTGTATCGTTCAACAGGAGCTGGAGGACAAGGAGTAAATACAACAGATTCTGCAGTAAGAATTACACATCTTCCAACTAAAATAGTAGTAACTTGTCAAAATGAACGTAGTCAAATTCAAAATAAAGAACAAGCTATGAAAGTATTAAAAAACAAATTATTAATGAGAAAACTAGAACAACAAGAGAAAGAGCTAAACGAAATAAAGGGAGATCAAATGAATATAAACTTTGGCTCTCAAATTAGAAGTTATGTTCTCCATCCATATTCTATGGTAAAAGATCACAGAACAAATGTAGAAACAAGCAACGTATCAAAAGTTTTGGATGGAGATATTGATATGTTCATAGAAGCAAATTTAAAGCATAAAAAATAGGAATAAAAGTGAGGGGTGCATATGGGATTATTTTCTAAAACAAAAGATTTAAAAGTTCTAGAACAAATATATTCAAAGTCAACTATAAAAAGACATATTCAATTTGTATTAGGATGTTTATTGATTGCAGTTTCCTATAATCTTTTCTTAGCACCAAATAACATTGTAGCGGGAGGAGTAGGAGGACTAGCAATTATTGTAAATAATTTAACTGGTATTAATAATTCTATCTTTATTTTTATAGTAGATATTTTATTACTAATTCTAAGTTATTTTTTACTAGGAAAAGAAAAGACAAAAGCTACAATATTAGGATCTATTCTTTTTCCATTATTTGTTAGTCTTACAAGCAATATTGGTACAATCATAGATATAGATACCAATCAATTATTATTAATTTCTGTTTTTGGAGGAGTTGTATATGGATTTGGAGCAGGAATGATTTATAAGGCAGGATTTACAACAGGTGGAACAGATATCATTAACCAAATTATATCAAAATATGCCAAAACAAGTATGGGAAAAAGCATGTTATATTGTGATGGAACAATTGTACTTTTAACAGCCTTTGTTTTTGGACCAACTCATTTTATGTATTCAATTATAACGCTTTATGTAATTAGTTTTATGTCCGACAGAGTTATCCTAGGAGTATCTGATAGCAAAGCCTTCTACATTGTGACAAAAGAAGAACAAAAAATAAAAGCCTACATTTTAAAATATTTAAATCATGGAGTTACTGTATTTAATGCCAAAGGCGGTTATGCCCAAGGGAATCAAACGGTATTAATGTGTGTATTACCAACCAAAGATTATTATAGATTAAAAGAAGGAATTCATGAAATAGATTCTAATGCATTCTTTGTAGTAACAGACGCCTATGAAGTCTTTGGAGGAGAATAATGGATAAGTTTTTTGATAATATTTTAGAAAAAATAAAAAGAAAAAGTATAATACGGCGTCTAATTACACTAACAGTAAGTTTATTTGTTTTAGCGATTGTTTATAATTTATTTTTATTACCAACTGGACTAGTAGCAGGAGGAGTAAATGGTATTGCAATAATAACAAATTACGTCTATGGAATTGATTCTTCTATTATGATATTTTTAGTATCAGCAACTTGTCTATTATTTAGTTTTATGTATTTAGGAAAAGAAAGAACCGCAGGTTCTCTTTTAGCAACTTTTTTATATCCATTATTTGTAAAAATAACAAGTGTAATTCCAGAATATATAACTGTAAATCATAATGATATATTTTTAATGATAATATTTGCTGGAATTATAGGAGGAATTGCCAATGGACTAATTTACAAAACTGGTTTTAGTAATGGAGGATTACCTATTATTAGCCAAATATTAGATAAGTATTTTAAAATACCAGTTACTAAATCAAGTATGGTAATTAATGCCATAATTATCATTATTGGAAGTATCTTTTTTGGTTGGTCTATGATGATGTATGCCATCATTTTAGTATTTATTAATAATTTAATGATTGACAAGGTATTATTAGGAATCTCTAATAATAAAGCCTTTCATATAGTAACTAGTAAAGAAGATGAAATAAAAGAATATATTGTAAATAGATTACATCATACAGTAACTATTTTTAGTGAAAAGAGAACATTTTTTGGAAGAAAAAGAAAAATTCTTCTTTTAGTAGTACCAACAAGAGATTATTATAAAGTAACAGAAGGTATAAAATTAATTGATCCCGATGTATTTTTTGTAGTAGAAGATGCTTATGAAGTAAAAGGTGGAAAATAATGTTAACAAGAGGAGAATTCATAGAACTCCTCTTTTTTTATGTCAAATTATATGATATAATAAAATATACTAGGATGGAGGTAAATATGGACTTAATCAGATTAAAAAATGTAGAAAAAAAATACAAAAATGGTGTTACAGCAATTTATGACTTAAATCTTGCAATTGAAAAAGGTTCTTTTACTTTCGTAATTGGTGGATCTGGTAGTGGTAAGAGTACACTAATTAAAATGCTATATCGTGAAGAAAAACCAACAAGAGGTCAAATTATTGTTGGAGGACTTGATGTAGCAAAATTAAGAAATACAAAAGTATATAAGCTTAGAAGAAAATTAGGAATTGTGTTCCAAGATTATAGACTTTTACCTAAATTGACAGTATATGAAAATGTTGCTTTTGCTATGGAAGTAATAGGAGCAACAAAAGAAGTAACCAGAAAAAATGTATTACGTGCATTAGAAGAAGTAGGATTAAAAAATAAAGTACATAACTACCCAGACCAATTGTCTGGAGGAGAACAACAACGTGTAGCAATTGCAAGAGCAATTGTAAATAATCCTAAATTATTATTGTGTGACGAACCAACAGGAAACTTGGATCCAGAGCGTAGTATGGAAATTATGAAGGTACTAGATAACATCAATAAGACAAGAGGAACAACTATTATTATGGCAACTCATGATAAAGAAATTGTAAATAGAATGAAAAAACAAGTTGTCACTTTAAAAGATGGTCATTTGGTTAACTTTAAGAAGAAAGGAACATATGTAGATGAAGATATTTAGAATGTTAGGAAGAAGTATGAGAGATGCCTTCAAGAGTGTAGTTAGAAACTTTAGCTTATCCCTTGCCTCAATCTCTTGTATTACAATTACATTAATTATAGTAGCAATTGCTATAATGGCATCATTCAATGTTCAAAACTTTACAAAAGAAATTGAAAGAGATTTAACAATCGTAGTATTTATGGACAATGATGCTACAGAAGATGATATTAACCAAATGAAAACAATATTAGATTCCAAGAAAAATATAGCCAAATATACATTTGAAAGTAAAAATGCTGTACGAAAAGATATGATGAAAGAAAATGATGTGTTTGAATCAGTAATGAAAGATTGGGAAAACGAAGACAATCCATTAAGAGATACATTTAAAATTAAAGTTAAAAATGTAGAAAATATGGGAAAAACTGCTGATCAAATGAAAGAATTACCAAAAGTAGATACTGTTCAATATGGAGAAGGAATGGTAGAAAGACTAGTTAATGCATTCTCTTCAATTGAAAAAGTAGCTTATGGAGTAGTAATAGCTTTAGTAATTGTAACAATATTCTTAATTATTAATACAATTAAATTAACAATATTCTCAAGAAAAAGAGAAATTGGAATTATGCGTTTAGTTGGAGCAAGTAACTTTGCTATAAAAGTACCATTTATTATAGAAGGTATGATTTTAGGTTTCTTCGGAGCCATTGTTCCGGTTATTTTAATTACATATGGATACTTAGCATTCTATAATCATTTTGAAGGCCATTTATTTACACCATTAATTGAATTAATCCAACCAGAACCATTTATTTATCAAGCTTCATTAATCATTGTTGTAATTGGTATTATTGTGGGTATGGTAGGTAGTGCTGGTGCTGTAAGAAAGTATTTAAAGGTGTAATATGAAGAAGATAAAAGTAGTTTTAGTTGCAATAATTATTAGTATATTAATAATTCCAACAAGCACTTATGCTGTTACGTTAAAAGAATATGAAGATATGGTGGCAAAATATACAGCAGAACTTGAAGAAAAACAATCTAAAATGGCTAAAAATGAACAAGAAGTAAAAGAAATAAAAGCAAAAATTGCTAATATTGAACAACAAATTGCTGAAGCAGAAGAACAAATAGATCAATTAAAAGTAGAAATAGACGAAAGTAATCAAGAAATAAAAAATAAAGAAAAAGAAAGTAAAAGTTTAGTACAGTATTTTCAAGTAATTAGCAATGAAAATACCTACTTAGAATACATTTTTGAAGCTGATAGTATTACAGATATGATTTACCGTGTATCAGTTGTAGAACAATTAACTGACTATAACGAAAAAGTTATGGATGACTTAGAAAAGCTAATTGAAACAAACAAACAGAAAACAAAAGAACTTGATGAAAAAAATGATGAATTAGCTGATTTAACAGAAGAATTAAATTCCGAAAAAGAAAGAATTGAAACTGAAAATAGAGAAATAGAAGGTACAATACCAAGTACAAAAGGACAAATTGAATACTATAAAAAACAAGTATCATATTATAAGAGTAGAGGATGTAAATCTAATGATGTAATAGGAGTTACTTGTGATAAACCTCCAGTATCAACAAGTGGCGGAGGAAGTTCCAATGCTGGCTCAGGAGCAATTATTGGTGCTAATGGATTCAGAAGACCAATTGTAGGAGGAAGAATCAGCTGGTATTATGGTAACGGTGGCCATAAAGGAATGGATTATGCCGCAGGCTGTGGTACTCCAATTTACCCAGTAGCAGCAGGAAGAGTTTATTATGTTGGAAATACTCTTGATGCTTGGGGAGCAAAGATGATTTTGATTGTACATAATGTAAACGGAAGATTAGTATTTTCACAATATGCCCATTTACAAGGGTATAATGTCAGTGTTGGTCAGAATGTAGATATTGGAGATGTCATTGGATATGTTGGATCAACTGGAAATTCTAGTGGATGTCACTTACATTTAGAGATGGCAGAAGACTATGGATGGGTATATAATGGAACTTATTCACAATATACATCTCACATCATAAACCCATTAAAATATGTACCAAATTAAAATAAACAGTCAGAAATGACTGTTTTATTTTATAGAAAAATTATCGAAAAACAATAAAAAAATATTGACTTTTGATATAAATGGCATATAATAATGTCAAAAGGAGAAAAATTATGAATCATACAAAGACGAAAAAAATAGCTACTATATTAAATATAATTTTAAAGGTAGCCATGATATTAGGAATATTAACTTTACTAGGTTTATGGAAAATATTAGAATTACTAGGAATAAAGTTTAATACTTTAGTATTCTTATTATATCCCATTGGAATATTATTTATTGGTATTATTTATGTTTTTATAAGATTGTTTAATCAATTGAAAAAAGAAACGCCATTTAGTAAAAATACAGTAAAGTATTTAAGAATAGGGATGTGGCTTTGTGCAATAATTTCTGTGTTGGTACTAGTAGCTTTACTTTTATCTATATTTATATATGTAACATATACGCTTACTCTAAAAATTTCCTTAACATTCTTTTTTATATTATTTGTTGGTGTAGCAATTGCTTTATATTTATTATCAGAACTATTTAAACAAGCAACAATTTATAAAGAAGAAAATGATTTAACAATTTAGAAAGGAGAATAGAATGGCAATTATTGTAAATTTAGATGTTATGATGGCAAAACGTAAGATATCTTCTCAAGAGTTAGCTGAAAAAATAGGTATTACACAAGCCAATTTATCAATATTAAAAACGAACAAAGGAAAAGCAATTCGATTCTCCACCCTAGATAAGATATGTGAAGTTCTAGATTGTAAACCCGGAGATATTTTAGATTATGAAAAGGAGAAAAATAATGATTAATTTATTATATGTATTTTTACTATCGTTATGGTTTTGTTTCTTATTTTATGGAACCAAACTAGGAATAGGAGTTACTTTATTTATTTTACCACTTAGTATTTTAATATATTATACATTAAAGAAAACCAATAATATCCATAACAAAAAAGGATTACTTATATTTATTCCTATTATATTATTATCCATGACATATGGTATTTTTGATAATGCATTTTTTAAAGTTGTAAATTTCTTTATAATTATAGGTTTATTTATTTTACTTTATATTATGACAATAAAACCAACTTTTAGAATGATTAATATATTTGGAGATGTTATTGATATATTGTTAACTCCCTTTGAATATATAAAAGAAGTAAAAAATGATACAATAGCGAAAATATCCAATAAGCTACACATGAAAGAAAAGACCAAACAAAAGTTAAAATCATTTTTCATTGCCTTACCAATTATCATTATTATTTTAATATTATTATCATCAGCAGATTTAATTTTTAACAATCTAATGAATTCTATTTTTAATGTTCCAAAAAATATTATAAAAAATATAAATATATCAGAAATAATATTAAGAATAATTATGATTATTGTATTTTTCTTCTACTTCTCAGGAACCCTATATTATTTAATATCCAATT
>USGP01000037.1 GCA_900554315.1 uncultured Mycoplasmatota bacterium | reverse complement strand
GGATTCTGACCCTGGTATCATAAATAATATCTATAAAAAAAGGAAAAGCCAAAAGAAAAAGAACCAGAATCTCGCAATTTAACGGAAGCAGAAATAGAAACGTTATTAAGTCAGATAGAAGACATGACTCCATGGTTAGGAGAAAATTATCCTATTGATGAAAATCATCCCCTAGATAATCAAAAAGCACTTTATTTTTCATTAATAGAACTAGGAGCAACCGGAAAAGATTTTATGGAAAGTGATTTAGAAAAAGTTTTAGAAAAATATTTTGGAAAAGATCATCCATATTATCATGAGGATATTATTTGTACTTTAGATGATACACCATTATATAAATATAATAGTGCTAAAAGAGAGTATACATATCAGGATGTCCATGGTCATGGAGGACCAGGAACTTATCCAACAAAAGTATTTTATGCTGATGGACAAACAGATGGAACAACATATCAAATAAATGTAAATATTTTATATGAAAGCTATTATGGAGATACCGGTCGACCAACGACTTCTTATTATGCAACTTTAGAAGATAGTTCCACTGGCCAAAATCCAGTTTATACGTTAACAGAAGACCAAGAAGAGATAGCCCAGGAAGATTATGAAAATATTAAAACTAACTTACCAATTACGAAAGCTGTTTTCGTAAAAGATGAAAATAATAATTATGGATTACAAAGCATTGCCACAGAGTAATGCTTTTTTATTGCATATAAATAAAAAAAGAGGTATAATAATAACACTTTGTAAAGGGGGAATTCAAGTTGAAAATAATACCAGAACAAATAGCAGAATTAAGAGGCACTATAGAACATTTAAGAAACACAAAACAAGAGCTAATCGCCTCAAAAAGTGGAAAGCATGCAGAGTGTGACATAAACAGAAGTGGTGATAACGATCGAGAGTTAATAGATGAAATAACCAAAATTAATATGGAAATTTCAAGAATAGAAGGGGCATTAACCAATGCCGAATTAGTAACACACATCACTGAAGAAACCGCCGAAGTCGGAACCTCTTTTGAGGCTATGATAATAACAAAACGAGGTAAAACTAAAAATATATCAGGGACATTAATAGAAACTCGTATTGCAGGAGAAGGAGCACACACTTTGTACGCGATAGAAAGCCCATTTGGAAAAGCTATTCAAGGTCTACATTCAGGAGACAATTTCTCATATCAGACAGACTCAGGAGTAACCATAACAGGAATGATAACAGCTTTAAGAAAAAGTATGACCATTCCAGAAGAAAAACAAAATATAAAAAGAAGGTAGAAAAAGTGAAATATTGCCAAGGCAGCGGTATAAAAAAAGAAAATTTTATTACCAATATAAAAGTATCCAAAAAATTAAAAGATACCTATGTATTAACATATGCTAAAGGAAAAAAAAGAAATATCCCAATTTCATTAGATAATTCCAAAGAACTAGAAGAGCAATTACAAAACCAAGCAAGATTATCCTATGAGAATAAAAAATATCAACTAGAAAATATTTCCAATTTAAATAAAAAATTAGTATCTCTATTGATTGGAAATAGTATTTTATTATTATCAGACTCGGTAATAAGTTTTCCTACCGAAATAGAAATATTATTATCTCTATCAAACATAGGAATTTCAACCGCAGTTATTGCAACCGCTATAAATTTAAGAAATGCCTCTAAATCTTATCAAGAAATGATGAATAATAACATGCTATTAGCGTATTTAGAAGATGAAGAATATTACAGAAGAGCATTAATGGATTCAGAAATATATAATTATTTAGATGGTGATAGTATTTCTAAAAAAGAAAGGCGAGCTCAAGAATTATTACAATTATCAGAACAAGGAAGACTACCGGCATCCCTTTTAGAACAGGAAACAGGTCAAGGAATGACAATCTCAGAAATAGAAAGATTATACTGGGAAGGTAGAAAATCACCAGCATTTTCAAGATATTATGAAAATCAAAATTTCACCAACCACTTATCATCAAACGGTGTAAAGAAATTAGTAAGATAAGAGAAATCTTGTCTTTTTTTTTATTTTTAGATATAATGAAAAGGCGTAAGGAAGGGATAGTATGAAAATAAAATATCATTTATTAAAAACAGAACAAAATACCAAAGCAAGACTTGGTAAAATTGAAACAAATTATGGGACATATGATACACCAATGTTTATGCCAGTTGGTACACGAGCAACCGTAAAGTCATTATCAAAAGAAGAGTTAAAGGCCGTTCATGCTGGAATTATTTTATCAAATACTTATCATTTATGGCTAAGACCAGGACCAGATGTAATCAAAAATTGTGGTGGACTTCATAAATTTATGAGTTGGGATGGTCCAATTTTAACAGATAGTGGTGGGTTCCAAGTATTTTCACTTGCGAAAAATAAAAAGAAAGATATCACAGAAGAAGGAGTGCATTTTAAAAGTCACATAGATGGAAAGAATTTATTATTGACTCCAGAAAAATCTATTGAAATTCAAAATAAATTAGATAGTGACATTGCTATGAGCTTTGACGAATGTCCTCCAGCAAGTGCTTCTCATGAATATCTAAAGAATAGTATTGAAAGAACAATTAGATGGGCAAAAAGAGGAAAAGCAGTACATAATAATCCAAACCAAGCTCTATTTGGAATTGTTCAAGGTGGAGCACACGAAGATTTAAGAAAATTTTCTGCTCAAGAAACAGTAAAGTTAGACTTTGATGGATATAGTATTGGTGGAGTAGCAAACGACGGAGAATCTAAAGAAGATATGTATAAAGCTATTGACTATTCCGTTCCGTATTTACCAGAAGATAAGGTAAGATATTTAATGGGAGTTGGAGAACCAAGAGATATTATAGAAGGAGTCATTCGTGGTGTAGATATCTTTGACTGTGTTTTACCAACAAGAATCGCAAGACATGGACAGGCATTCACAAGAGATGGAAAAATCAATTTAAACAATGCTAAATATAAAGAAGATTTATCACCAGTAGAAGAGGGCTGTGATTGCTATACATGCCAAAATTATTCTAAAGCATACATTAGACACTTAATTACAACAGGAGAAACATTAGGTGGAAGATTATTATCTATTCATAATATTCGCTTTTTAATTAAATTAACAGAAGATTTAAGAGAAGCCATAAAAAATGATAATATTTTAGAATATAAAGAAGATTTTTTAAGCCGCTATGAAAAGAAAAAATAGGAATTTTGCTTTCCTATTTTTTCTTTGATATAATAGATAAAAGGATGTTGAGAAATGCAGAAAGAAAAATTTTTATCAGAAATAAAAAGAGAAATCTCTACTTGGAATATTTATTCAAAAGATATTAATGGATGTACATTAGAAGAATTAAAAAATTTTCTAAAAGATGTAAAAAAAGGAAGTTATGATAAACTCTTTGAATCATCGATTCATTATTCTATTAGAACATTAATGAGTTGGCACAAAACAAGACTATATAGACAAACATATAACATGCCTATGCATCCAATTACCAAAGAAAATTATGAGGTATATTATCAAGCTCAAAAGATAAAAGACCATATCCGCTATCTAATAGAACAGTATCCATTATTTTATATGGTTCAAACTCCTCCAACGGAAGAAGAATTACACACCCTATGGCATGCTTATCAAAAAATGTTAATGACAAACTATTCAGAAGAAGAACAAAAACAGGTAGTAAAAAAAGTCCAAAAATTACAAATGAATATCAATCCCAAATTTCCTCATAACATAGACAAAATCATAGAAGCATTCTTTCCGCATCTAAAAAAGATTTATTCTAAATATACAATGCCAATTCCCAATCCTTTATTTATGCAAGAAGAAGCAGCTAAGACAATTGCATACTTAAGAAAGCATGAGATTGAAGACTTATTTTCAAAGATCCCAACAACCAAAGAAGAGGCCTATGTAAGGAGAATGATATTAAGTCAGTTAAACATACCGGAATTAGTAAAGAAAAATTGCCGAGGATTTATAAAACCTGCAATGGAACAAGTAGAAGAAGATTTAAATCATAACTTAACAATGTCAACTGCAACTCAAAAAATAATCTGGAAAAATAATAAACAAAAACAAACAACAATTCTTCCACTAATAAATGGCACGCTATATTCTCTTTTAGAGGGAAAAGAACCATTAGATATAAAAAAAGCAATCATAGAAACGCAAAAAGAAAACAACATAGCCCCTAAAATAATCACACAACCACATAGAATCTATTTAGCCCCTTATCAAACGATTCACTCATTACCGCCAGAAGAAATTCCTTTTTTCATAAAAAGACTTCAAGAAAAATACAACAACCTATATCATAACGCAACTGATTATGAATTTTTAGAGGGATGCATAGAAATAACGGGAGAACTTATGATGGCTCAAATACTACAAGAAGGAAATAAAAGAACAGCAAAATGTTTATTTAACAAAATGGTTCTATCTAGAGGACTTTTACCACCTGTTATGGATTTAACACAAAATGATTATAGTCTTTGGTATGATTTTGCAGAAAGTCATGCAGCTGACTTTACTCTAGCCAAACAAAGTCTTTTAGATCAAGAACAAGAATTATCAAAGAATTGGCAAGAAAATACTTTTAATATACCCGTCGTAATTGCACAAACAGTATTTAATAAAAGTACGATTGGGAAAAGATATTATAAACACTAAGGAGATAATTATGAGAAAAATAAAAATACATGGAATTTATAAACATTTTAAAGGAAATTACTATTTAGTAGAAGATATCGCAAAAGATAGCGAAACAACTGAAGAAGTCGTAATATATAGAAAATTATATGATGATGGTACTTGCTGGGTACGACCACTAAATGATTTTTTAAGTGAAGTAGATCATCAAAAATATCCAGATTGCAAACAGAAATACCGCTTTGAATTACAAGAAATAGAAAATAAAATGCAGTAGGAGGAGTAGTATGACAAAATTCATAAAATTTAAAGACATTTCAAAAGAAGATTTAGATAAAATTATAAATAAACATTATACTCATTGGCATCAATTTAACCCAGCTATGGATTTAGAAGAAACCATAAACAAATTTAAAAAATCTTTTACTAGAGAAAAAGGTTTACCAATTGGTTATGCTTTTTATGATGGAGATAACCTAGTTGGTTTCTGTACTCTTCAAAAAGAAAATCTAAAAAAATATCCAGAAATCTATCCTTGGATTAGTAGTGTTATGATTTTTGATGAATTTCGTCAGCAAGGATATGGTACCAAAATGTTACAAGAAATAGCTGAGAAAGCCAAAGAATTAGGATATAAAAAAGTGTATTTATGGACAGATCAAGCTCCAGAATTTTATAAAAAAATAGGTTATACCTATCTTCAACAAGTAGAAAAAAATGAAGGTGGGTATGGAGAATTATTTTATAAAGAGGTAGAATAATGAATCGCTGTAGTTGGGTAAATCTAAAAAACCCCTTATATGTAAAATATCATGATGAAGAATGGGGACAACCAGTTTATGAAGATGATAAACTATTCGAAATGTTGCTACTAGAATCTTTTCAAGCAGGACTTTCTTGGGAATGTATATTAAACAAAAGAGAATCCTTTCAAAAAGCCTTTGATAACTTTGACTATAAAAAGATTAGTAACTATGATGAGAAAAAAATAGAAGAATTATCTCAAAATCCTGGTATTATTAGAAATAAAAGAAAAATCATTGCTACCATAAAAAACGCAAAAATATTTATGGATATTCAAAAAGAGTATAAAACTTTTTCTAAATATTTATGGCATTTTACCAACAAGCAAATTATATATGAGTATGATAAAACCACATCCTTATTATCAGATGAAATATCAAAAGATTTATATAAAAGAGGAATGCGATTCGTAGGAAGTACCATTATTTATTCTTATCTCCAAGCAATTGGAATAATTAATTCACATCAACCAGAGTGCAACTTATATAGGAGAACAAAATGAAATTGAAATTACAAAAGTAAAAGAAATAACGTTGATATATATAAGTTTATTTTAGAAAAAATAGAAGAATAAAGAGGTTAAATATGACATTTGAACAAAAAATAGAAAGGCTAGAAAAAACAGGTAAAAAAGCCTATAGTTTAAAAGAAGGGACAATACCAGTTATCCTAACTGCACCACATACCATGAATCAAGAAAGACTAGATGGAACAAAAAAAATCCGTGAGCCTTTCACAAAAGCAATAGCAAAATATGTTAGTGAAAAAACAAGTTGTAGTTATCTTATTAAAGAAAGGGATACTTTATTAGATTCAAATTGGGAAGAAGTGGATGCCTTTAAAGTATTATTAGAAACAGAAATAAAAAAGAATGATATAAAATTACTAATTGATATTCATGGTGCTAATAAAAATAGAAATTTTGATATAGAATTTGGTACATTAAATAATTTGTCGGCAGATTTTTCAACAATAAAAGAACTACAAGAAGCTTTTGAAGAAAATGGTATTTCTAATATTAAAATAAATGAACCATTCAAAGGTGGAGGAATTACTAAATATATTTTTGGCATGACAAACATAGACATTATTCAAATAGAAATTAATGGAAATTACAGAGATTTAAATCAAAGTGAGAAATTAAAAAAAGTATGTGAATCTTTAATTAAATTTATTAATCAATATTCAAAAATTCAAAAGTAACAGCTAGGAGGCAAAGACTATGAAAGGAGAACATCTGTATCTAAGTTTTGGTAGTGAAATCATTTACGATGATGCTAACTTCTCTATAGAAGAAAAAGACAAAGTTGGAGTAGTTGGTGTAAATGGAGCAGGAAAAACAACACTATTTAAAATACTGTTAAAAGAAGAACGATTGGATGCTGGTAAAATAAAAGTTACCAATAAACGAATAGGATACTTGCCTCAAGAGATAACTTTTACAAATCAAGAAATGATAGTCTTAGACTATTTATCCGAAGGAAGACCAATTAAACGACTAGAACAGGAATTAAATGATATCTATGAACAGCTACCAACATTAGAAGAAAAAGAACAAAACAAACTACTAAAGCAAGCAGAAAAACTACAAAATGAACTAGATAGTCTTCACCAATATACTGCAGAAGATGAATTGTTAGAAATTATTGAAAGTATGAAAATAGACTCTGAATTATTAGAGATGAAAGTAAAAAATCTATCTGGTGGCCAAAAGTCAAAAATAGCCTTTGCAAAACTATTATATGAAAATGCAGATATATTATTATTAGACGAGCCAACCAACCATCTGGATATGAAGACAAAAGACTATGTTATCAATTATTTAAAAAATTATCATGGAATGGTTTTAGTAATTAGTCATGACATAGATTTTTTAAACGATATTGTAACAAAAACAATGTTTATCAATAAAGTAACACACAAAATAAAAGTTTATAAAGGAAACTACAAAGAGTTCAAAAGATTATATGCTGATGAAATGATGTTAAAAGAAAGGAAAAGGGCGGAACAATTAAAAGAAATAAAACAATTACAAGAAGTAGTAGATAGAGCAGAACAAGCATCACGTACTAATCATAAGTTAAAGAAGATGGGACAATCCAGAAAGAAATTATTAGATAAAAAACTAGAAGAATTAGAAACGGTAGAAGAAAAATATAAAACAGTTACAATGAGAGTAGAACCTTTAGAAAGAAGTGGTAAGATTCCAATAGAAGTAAATCACTTAACATTTCATTATCCTAATAAAAATAATTTATATTACAACCTATCTTTTCAATTACAAAGAGGAGAAAAGTTTTTGATTGTAGGAGAAAATGGTATAGGAAAATCTACATTATTAAAATTAATTATGAAACAACTTCAACCCATTCAAGGGGAAATTGTATATGGATACCATGCCAGTATTGCTTATTATGCCCAAGAATTAGAAATTTTAGATGAAAATAAAACAATTTTAGAGAATATCGACAATCCAAACTATAATGATCAAGAATTAAGAACATTCTTAGGAAACTTTCTATTTTCCAATAACGATGTATTTAAAAAAGTAAAAGTATTGTCCCCTGGTGAAAAAGCAAGAGTAGCCTTATGTAAAATATTAATTCAAAGAACAAATATCATTATACTAGATGAACCAACGAACCACTTTGATCCTGAAACGCAAAAAGTAATAGGTGATAACTTTAAAAATTATACAGGAACACTACTGGTAGTAAGTCATAATCCATCTTTTGTAGAACAAATTGGAATCACAAGAATGCTTGTTTTACCAGAAGGAAAAGTGGTAGAATATAAAAGAGAATTATTACATTATTACTATTATTTAAATACAGATTTAACAGGAGGTAACAATGGATAAAGTAAAAAACATTATATTTATGATTTTAGGAGCAGCCATAACATTTCTTCTTTTATGGTTCTTCTTTACAATAGCCTTACCAATTTTATTAGTATTAGGATTAATTGCTTTAGTATATTTCTTAATCAAAGGATCATCTCTTTTTCAATATACTAAAAAACAATTTAAAAAATTAAAGAAGAAATCTAAAAAGAAAAAAGATGATATACAAGAAGCAGAAATCATTGAAGAAAAATAGAAGACAATTACTGGCTTCTATTTTCCGACTATTAACAAAATTTACTTT
>USGP01000036.1 GCA_900554315.1 uncultured Mycoplasmatota bacterium | reverse complement strand
AGATGGAAGGAAAGACCAAACAATTTCTTTTGCTAACGTATATGAAGAAGGAAAAGTACTCACTTGGGATGATATTCATAGATTTAAAGTAACACAGTACCCATCTTTACATTCCATGATGTATAAGAAAAGTGTATTAGATAAAAGTAATATAGATTTACCAAAACACGTTTTTTATGAAGATAATTTATTTATCTATTTGCCATTAGTAAATACAAAAACAATCTATTATTTAGACCTTGATTTATATCGTTACTATATTGGTAGAGCAGATCAGTCTGTTCAAGAAAGTCAAATGATTAAACGTAGTTCTCATCAGGTATTAGTATCAGAAAGAGTATGTACAGCTTACGACCTATCAAAGGTTGAAAATAAAAAACTTAGAAGATTAATGACAAGAGAATGTATTTTCTTAATGACAATAGGTGTAGTATTTTCCAGATTAGCATTTAATAAAGAAGGAGAAAAACAATATAAAGAGTTATGGCAAAGCGTTAAGAAAAAAAATCCCAAACTATATCGAAGAATGCGCTATATCAGTTTAGCAACCTGGGTATCAATACCAGGAGCCTTTGGAAGATTAATTATGAAAGCAGGATATCGCTTTGCACATAGTTTAGTAAATTTCAACTAAAAGAAGTTTTTACTTCTTTTTTGTTTTGTATTGACAAATAGAGAAAAAAAGGTATAATTGATATGAAATATATTTCATGTTATATTTCTAACAAAAAAAGGAAAATGAGGTGAAAAAACATGAACATAAGTGTATTAATTGGTATTTTAATACCATTTTTGGGAACAGTATTAGGAGCAGGATGTGTATATTTATTAAAAAACCAAATGAACAATAGATTAAAGAAATTCTTATTAGGATTTGCATCAGGTGTTATGTTAGCAGCATCCATTTGGTCGTTAATATTACCATCTATGGAAATGAGTGAAGAACAACATGTAATTGCTTGGTTACCAGCAGCTCTAGGATTTTGTTTGGGGGTAGGATTCTTACTTTTATTAGATGTAATAGTTCCACACTTACATGCTGATGCTAAAAAAGAAGAAGGTCCAAAAAATCATTTAAGTAAAATCACAAAGTTAATTCTAGCTGTGACCCTTCACAATTTGCCTGAAGGTATGGCAGCAGGTGTTGTTTTTGCTGGAGCAATGACAGGAAATCATAGTATGACAATTGCTGGAGCCTTTGCTTTAAGTATTGGTCTAGCAATTCAAAACTTCCCAGAAGGAGCTATTATTTCAACACCATTAAAGGCAGCAGGAAAATCTAAAAATAAAGCTTTCTTAGCTGGAGCTATGTCTGGAATAGTAGAACCAATAGGAGCTTTACTAACCATTCTTTTAGCAACCTATGTAACGCCAATTTTACCATATTTACTTGCATTTGCAGCTGGTGCTATGGTATATGTAGTAGTGGAGGAATTAATCCCAGACGCTCATGGAGCAGATGGTACAGAACACTCTAATTTATCCGTAATAGGAGTAACCTTCGGATTTGTTCTAATGATGATACTTGATGTCGCATTAGGATAGAAAGGAGCGCTATGTTAGAATTAAAAGATATTTGTTTTGAAAGAAACGATAAAAAAATATTAGATCATATAAATTTAAAATTAGATACAAAAAAGTTTTATGTAATAACAGGACCAAATGGTTCTGGAAAATCAACATTAGCTAAAATTATTATGGGAATAGAAAAACCAGATTCAGGAAGTATTTTCTTAAATGGGGAAGATATTACCAATAAACCAATTGATGAACGTGCCAAAATGGGAATTGGTTTTGCTTTTCAGCAACCAGTAAAGTTTAAAGGTATTACTGTATTTGATTTACTAAAACTTTCTACCAACAACAAAGAATTAACAAAAAAAGAAGCCTGTGATATATTATCAAAGGTTGGATTATGTGCTATTGAATATGTAGATAGAGAAGTGAACCAATCTTTATCTGGTGGAGAATTAAAGAGAATAGAAATTGCAACAGTAATGGCTAGACATCCATATTTAGCTATTTTTGATGAACCAGAAGCTGGTATTGATTTATGGAGTTTTCAAAATTTAACAGAAGTGTTTAAAGAGATTGGAAATACTTCCTCAGGTACTACTTTAGTAATTTCTCATCAAGAGCGAATATTAAATATTGCTGATGAAATTATTTTAATGGGACAAGGAACGATTCAAAAGATTGGACCAAAAGAAGAAGTATTTGATCATATCTTTAAACCAAAAAAATGCTGTAAGGAGGTGCCTACTTGTGAATAAGGAAGATAAAGAACTATTAAAAGAAGTAGTAGGAGAAGACCCAACCAAAGCAGATAGTTATAATATTAGAAAAAATGGAAAAGGAATTGATCGCAAAGTAAATCCCAATATTAACATTGTATCAAAAGAAAACAATAGTGGAATTGATGTCTACGTCAAAGAAGGAACTCTTTTTGGTACGGTAAATATTCCAGTAATTATCACAGAAAGTGGTTTGACAGATGTAGTATATAATGATTTTCATATTGGAAAAGATGCCAATATAATTATTGTAGCTGGATGTGGAATTACAAACAACGGACACTGGGATGCCAGACACGATGGAATTCATAGATTCTATTTAGAAGAAGGAGCAAAAGTAAAATATATTGAACGTCACTGTGGACTAGGCGTAGGTGATGGAAAAAGAGTTTTAAATCCTGTTACAGAAGTATATATGAAAAAAGGTTCTTATATGGTAATGGATACAACTCAAATTAAAGGAGTAGATGACACCATTCGTGTAACCAAAGCAGATCTAGAAGAAGATGCTACCTTAGTAGTAACAGAAAAAATACTTACAAGCAAAGATCAACAAGCAAAAACAAGCTTTGATGTAAATCTAAATGGAAAAAATTCTTCTACTCATGTAACCTCTCGTTCAGTAGCAACAGAAGATTCCTATCAAGAATTTATATCAAATATTACGGGAAATACCAAATGTTATGCCCATGTAGAATGTGATGCAATTATTAAAGAAAATGGAAAAGTAAAAGCAGTTCCAGAAATCTATGCTAAAGATGTGGATGCTAATTTAATTCATGAAGCTGCAATCGGTAAAATTGCTGGAGAACAGTTAATGAAATTAATGTCCTTAGGTCTATCAGAAAAAGAAGCAGAAGAAGTAATTATTGAAGGATTTTTAAAGTAGGTGAAAATATGCCAAATGTAAGAGAACCAATTAAAAAAACATCGATTGCTAAAAAGCAAAAAATAATAGAAAAAGGCTTTGAATTAATGTGTAAAAAAGGATATCACCATATTAATTGCGTAGATATCGCAAAATATGCAGATGTATCCACAGGTAGTATCTACCAATACTTCTCTAACAAAAAAGATATTCTAATTGCTGGAATGAATGAATATTTAAATAAAATTATGTTTCCAGTCATTAACAAAGATAAAAAACAATCAAAACAAGAAATCATAGAGGAACTAATAAATTCCAGTATTAAAAATCACAAAAAATATAAAGTACAACATGAAGAGTTAGTTGGTATTGTTCATCAAGAAAAAGAATTATCTAAAATTTATGAAGAAAGTGAATGGAAAATTACCAAAGATGTTGTATCTTATTTTGAAAAAAACAATATTCATTTAACAAATGCTTTAGAAAAAATACATATTGTATTAGGATTAATTGATAATCTAGCTCATGAACTAGTTTATCATCATCATGAAGATATAAATGAAGAAATATTAATAAAAGAAACAAAAGAAATAATAAACAATATAATAAAAGAAAAATAGAAGGGTATCCTTCTATTTTTTTATTGCAATACTAATCCAAATTGATAAATTTCTAGTTGAGAATATAAATCGTTATATACTGCAACTAGCATATGATGAGTTGTTCCTAAAACCGTTGGGGAAGTATTATAAGTATCGATATCCTGGTTATAAATCAGATAATAATTATCTTTCATATTACTACGTAAAATATAAGGAATTACCTTTTTTAAATCACCTAATTGGCTTCCTTTTAGCCAATGAGAATTATCACGAATCTCCTTTTCTAAAGAATCATCAACAATATCATCTGGATAATAAGCAAAATTACCATATAAAATAAGACTTGAATTTAAATAATTCATATGGATATCATTTTGATAATAAATACCATCTTTTGGAACAGAGATATCTAAAATGTTCTGATAAGACTGAATTGTAGAATAATTGGTTTTATTTATTGGAAACAAAAAAGATAAACTACCAATTGCCACTAAAATGAAAATACAAATAAGGCTAGTTATAAGATTTTTTTCTGTCGGAAATAACTTAGAATATAAAATACTAAGAACAAGACAAATAATTGGAATTGGTAACCAAGTAAAGAAAACCCAAAGTGTTGTAAGATGAAGTTGACCAGGTAAATGACCACTCACTTGAACTTGTGTAAAGAAAGCTAAAAATATACTGACAATACTGAATATCGTAAAACCAAGTAAAATCTTTTTTTTCGTTTGTAAGGATATTAGTTTAGAATCCTTACTCTTATCAATATATTTTTTGACTTTCATGCCTTTAATAAAAGAGACTATCTCATCACTACAGTCCTTTTTAGGAACAATCACAGTAGAAATAGGGTTATCTAAATAAAAATAATCATGATCTTCAACAATTCTATAAATTTTATCATACTCCACATAAATATGAATATAACTCCCTTTTTGTACTAAATAACTAGAATAAAAAATAATGGTAGCCTCTAAATCAAAAGTCCCTATTTTCCGATAATAATCATAATATTCACCAACGATACTTTTATAGCGAAAGAAGTCGATAACAAATCCTAAAATACAAACTACAACGACACTTAAAATAGTCTCATACAAACTCCAGTAGTAAAAAACACCAATAATTAGAAAGAAAACAAGAACTAACAGACAATGTTGCAAAAAGGGTTTAAGAAAAATAACTGGAAAATGTTTAGAGCAACCAATAAAATCTTCTTTTGTAATATGTTTTTCCATAGAAAACATCCTTTTTTCTCTTTTTATCATACTTTCCTCCATACTCTTATAACAACATTATACCATGTTTTTATTTATGAAACGAAAAAAGAATGGTATACTAAATATAGGAGATGATGATATGAAAAATGAAAATGCTTGGTTAAAATATACAGAAGAAGATTTAGAAAGACTAGATACTCTTTGCAATGACTATAAAAGTTTTTTAAATGTTTCAAAAACAGAAAGAGAAGCAGCAACAGAGATTATTAGGCGTGCCAAAGAACAAGGGTATGAAGATTTAGAAGACTATATTAGAGAAAATAAAAGAATTCTTCCAGGAGATAAACTTTATGTCAATAATAAAGGAAAAGCCGTTGCTTTATTTCATATAGGAACAGAACCCATTACCAATGGTATGAATATTTTAGGAGCTCATATTGATTCCCCAAGAATTGATTTAAAAGCAAATCCGCTATATGAGGAAGATGGCTTTGCTTATTTCGATACTCATTACTATGGTGGAATTAAAAAATATCAATGGGTGACCCTACCACTTGCACTACACGGAGTAGTAGTAAAAAAAGATGGTACCAAAGTACAAATCAATTTAGGAGAAAACGAAGATGAACCAGTGCTTGGAATCACCGATTTATTACCACATTTAGCAGGGGATCAAATGAAAAAAGAAGCATCTAAAGTAATCGATGGAGAAGATTTAGACTTAGTAATTGGAAATAGACCGGTAAAAATGGAAAATAAAGAAAAGAAAGATGCAGTAAAACAAAATATACTAAACATCTTAAAAGACCAATATGATATAGAGGAAAAAGACTTTCTATCTGCAGAATTAGAAGCAGTACCAGCAGGACACGCAAGAGACTTTGGTCTAGATAGAAGTATGATTATGTCTTATGGACAAGATGATCGAGTATGTGCCTATACTTCATTAGAAGCTTTCTTAAAAGTTGAAAGTACAAAGAAAACATTAAGTTGTATTTTAGTAGATAAAGAAGAAATTGGTAGTGTAGGAGCAACAGGAATGGAATCTCACTTCTTTGATAACGCAATTGCTGAAATCTGTGCATTGATGGGAAATGATTCACCACTTGCTGTTAGAAGAGTTTTAAATCATTCAAAAATGCTATCCAGCGATGTCAATGCAGCCTATGATCCACTATATAAATCTGCAATGGAAAAAAGAAATGCCTCAGAATTTGGTCAAGGTGTTGTCTTTAGTAAATTTACAGGTTCACGCGGAAAAAGTGGCAGTAATGATGCCAATGCTGAGTATATTGCTGAACTTAGAAGAATCATGGATGACAATGACGTATCCTTCCAAATATCTGAACTTGGTAAAGTAGATATTGGAGGCGGAGGAACTATTGCCTACATCCTAGCAAACTACAATGTAGAAGTAATAGACTGCGGAGTAGGAGTACTAAGTATGCATGCACCATGGGAAGTAACATCAAAATCGGATATTTATGAAGCATACCGTGGATATATTGCTTTTCTACAAAATGCATAAAATATACAGGAAACACTAGAAAGAAAATCTAGTGTTTTTATTTTATGTAAGAAAATAATAGGAAAAAGAAAAGTTATTTGCTACAATGTTGATAGAAAGGAGTAAACATATGTTACAAGTAAAAAACATCGTAAAATATTATGGAGATAATAAAGCAGTTGATAATTTATCATTTGAAGTAAAAAATGGAGAAATTTTTGGACTATTAGGTGAGAATGGAGCCGGTAAAACTACAACGTTTAGAATTATCATGGGTCTATTAGATGCAACAGAAGGAAAAGTATTGTTAGATGGTAAAAAAATTGATTATTCCATCACTGACAAAATTGGATTTGTAACAGAAGAAAGAAGTTTGTTAACGAAAATGACGGTAAAAGAACAACTTATCTTTTATGGAGTGTTAAAAGGCATGAAAGAACAAGAAATAGAAGAAGAATTAGAAAAGTGGTTACACTTCTTTCAAATAGAAAGTTATGAAAATAGGAAAATCAAAGAATTATCCAAGGGTAATCAACAAAAAATACAATTTATATCTGCAATAATTCATCATCCTAAATTATTAATATTAGATGAACCATTTACAGGTTTGGACCCCATTAATGTAGAATTGATGAAAAAAGCAATCTATAAACTTCAAAAGGAAGGCTGTTCCATCATATTTTCTTCCCATCAAATGGAACACATCGAAAACTTTTGTGAAAAATTAATTATTTTAGTAAAAGGAAAGGCAATTGTGGATGGTTATGTCCGAGATATAAAAAAAGAATACAAAAAGAAAAATGTTTTACTAAGAGGAGAAACGTTACCATTAAAAGAAATAGAAAAAATAAAAGGAGTTATTTCTATTACCAAAGTAAAAGATGAATATGAAGTAAAAATAGAAGAAGAAAGTATTGCTCCCAAAATATTTCAAAAAGTTAAAAATTGTAATATTACAAAATACGATGTAACAGAACCAACACTAAATGAAATATTTATAGCGAAAGTAGGTGAAGTACATGAGTAAGAAATTTTGGTTTTTAACAAAACAAAGCTTGAATAAAAAAATAAAGTCAAAATGGTTTATTGGAGTAAATATATTATTACTATTAGTAATAGTTGCTTTAATTAATATGAATTCTATTATTTCCTTCTTTGGTGGAGATTTTAATGAAACAACTAAAGTATTAGTAATAGATAAAACAGAAATGGCATATCCAGTATTGAAAGAAAATATAAAAGAAATAACAAAAGGCGAAGAAGATACTAAAATTATTGTAAAAGAAACAAACAAAACAGAGAAAGAACTAAAAAAGAATATAAAAGATAATCAAGTCATCATTGTATTTCAAAATAGTGAAGAAAATTATATAACTGCCAAAGTAATCAGTAAAGAAAAGATAGATAATACAACTTATCAATATATATCACAAGGATTAAATGCCACGAAAACAACAGTTGCATTAGCCAAAACAAATACGGATCCCACTCTTTTAGCCAAGCTTTCTTCTCCAATGGATACGAAAAGAGTTGTATTAAATGAAAAGAAATCAGTAGATGAAAACATGGAAATGGTAATGGGAAGTTTATTTCCGACATTAATATTACCATTCTTTATGCTAATTATTTTCTTAGTACAGATGATAGGCGGAGAAATATGTGAAGAAAAGACCACAAGAAGTATGGAAATTATTATATCGAATGTAAGTCCCAAAGTACATTTGTTATCTAAAGTTGTTGCTAGTAATTTCTTTATAATTTTACAAGGCTTATTATTAATTCTATATTCAGTCATAGGTATTCTAATTAGTACAAAAGGACAATTATCTATTGATACCAATGTAGATACCTTATTAACAGCAGCCGTAGATTCTGGCTTTATAAATAAAGTAGTAACGCTTCTACCAGCAATTATTGTGATGATTTTATTATCCTTCTTAGCATACTCCTTAATTGCCGGAATATTAGCCTCTATGACTACGAATATGGAAGACTTCAGTCAACTTCAAACACCAATTATGTTGGTGCTATTAGCAGGATATTATCTAGCAATTATGGCAGGAATGTTTGATGGTTCTTTGTTGATTAGAATATTATCTTATATTCCATTTATTTCATGTTTATTATCACCATCACTATATATATTAGGACAAATATCTATGGTA
>USGP01000035.1 GCA_900554315.1 uncultured Mycoplasmatota bacterium | reverse complement strand
TGGAAAATATGAAAGAGGTGATGATTATGCTTACAGCATTATTTATTCTTGCATTTGTATGGTTTATGTGGAAGGTTATAGCACTAGCTATAAAAATGACCTGGGGATTACTAAAAGTAGGTATATATGTAATCTTTCTACCCATTGTAATTATAGGACTTTTCCTTGGAGGGCTGATATACATAGCGCTACCACTGGCAATTATAGGCGGAATTATTGCACTAGCAATATCAAAGTAAAAAGAAATCAGGTGTATTTTATGGCAAAGAAAGCGAAAGAAGAAAAAACAAATGTTATGCGTCTTTTAGAGCAGGCAAAGGTGGAGTATAGTCACTATTGTTATGCAGATACAGATGCCATCAGTGGTGTAGAAGTTGCTACTGTATTAGGGCAAAATGTGGATAAAGTATTCAAAACATTGGTAACTGTGGGGAAAAGCAAGGAGCACTATGTATTTGTGATTCCGGTGGCAGAAGAATTAGATTTGAAGAAGGCTGCAAAAAGTGTAGGTGAGAAATCTATTTCTATGCTTCCTTCTAAAGAATTACTTCCGGTGACTGGCTATATTCATGGTGGATGTTCTCCAATTGGAATGAAAAAAAGTTTTCCTGTCGTTATTGATTCAAGTGCCGGTGATTTTTCTTCTATTATATTTAGTGCAGGAAAAATTGGATATCAAGTAGAAGTTACTATTGGTGATTTGGTTACTTTATTATCTTGTAATTTTGCTAATGTTGTGGAGGAAAAATAGTCATGAGAATTTCTGAATATGAAGATATGGAAATAGACCGATTGTTTTATCAATTATCTAAATCTAAATTTCGAAGTCGTTTTCATCTAACGAACAAGGACAAGGAATATGTTCAAACAAAAGGAATTGATGTTATTCGTCAACATGCATTTGATTTTATTAATGAAAGACTTCGTCCTTGCCATTTAGTAAATGATGGTAAACAAACACCGATGCGTGGACATCCTGTTTTTATTGCACAACATGCAACTGCTACTTGTTGTCGGGGTTGTCTATTTAAATGGCATCATATATCGCAAGAAAATGATTTAACAGAAGAGCAAGTTAATTATGTCGTTAAGGTTATTATGAAATGGATAGAAAAAGAGGTGAAGGCATGAACTTAAAAGATGAATTTAAATATTTAGTCGGTGGTTATTATGGTGTTATGGAAATGGATGAGTATGATTTAAAAGTTTATATTATGAAAGATATAGAAAATTATATTCGTAATTTTGTTGAAGAAAATCCTATTGATAATTTTAATTATAAATTGGAAGCAGAAAAAATTAAGGATACCATGTCTTTGCGTACTAAGTTACAGGATTGCTTGCTTGTTTTGTATAAGATAAATGCACCTATGGAGTTAGTATTTATGGTTAAAAATAGATTAAAAAAAATGGACAAACATAAAAATGTTTCTTGACATATCCAAAAATAATTTGATATATTTTGAAATGGACATGTGATAATCGGTATATATTGGAAACGTACATTCTTTTGAATGATTAACGAACAACACAGATTATGTGCTGTTTTTTTGTGAAGAAAGGAGTGTATTGATAATGCCAAAGACTAGATTTCAAGATTTTATTTATACTGTAATTATGGCAGCATTAATGGTTTATGTAATGGTTTGTTATAATATTTCATTAAATACGGGAGGTTTAAAAAACTTTGTATTTTTGGAAGCTTTTAAGGAATTTCCTTTCATGTGGCTTGTAGCTGGCGTATTGGAGTTCTTTATTATAGGAAAAGTAGCACATAAATTGGCTTTTAAAGCGATAGATCCTAAAAAGCAACCTTCAATTATTGTGGCATATGCTATTTCAATTGTGATTGTATGCTTTATGTGTCCAATTATGAGCTTTATTGCTACTATTTTTATATCTAAACCAGAGTTAAATCAATTTGTTGTAACATGGCTAAAAAGTTGTGTATTAAGCTTTCCTATGGCTATGTGTTTTCAATTGTTTTATGCAGGACCTTTGGTAAGATTTATTTTTGGTTTAATTTTTAGAGAAAAGGCAAAGTAAGATTGCCTTTTTTTGTGTGTTGTAGTATTATAGTAGGCATAAATTTAGGGGGAATCTTTATGGAGTTTTTAGTATTTATTAGTTATGCACTTTTTTCTATTTTGTTATTTTTATTTTTAAATTATGTTACTAAAAAATTTCATTTAACGAAAATAGAGTATATTGTTTTTACAAATATTTATCTTGTATTTTTGGCTTCTCTAGCAAGTTATTTTCATTTCTTTACATTTTGTGATGATGTATTTATTATTGTTATTTTTGAATTTTTGATACGTATGATTTATACCACATATCTTTTAGAAAAAGATTTTTTTGCTAAAGAAGAGGGTATTTTGCCATTATATCTTGGTAATTTAGTAGTTGCTTATCTTTTAAATCAATTTATTATTCGTCAAGTCGACTTTGTTTTTTTAGATCCAGAACAATTGAAGTTTTTATTATGGGTATTTATTATTTTGTTTATTTATCATTTTGCTCATACGAAAGAAGAAGTTTTTGCAATTAAAAGTAATGTTGAAAAACGTCTTCAGGTTGGAGATAGAAAACAATACATTATATCTCAATATGTTAAATTTAAACAACGTTTTGGTAAGGATATTGAGGCAAAAGGAGACATGCGTTTTTTAATTTATGCTATTATGATTTATGAAAATTATAATCGTCCTGCTTTTATGAGACAACTAGATTATTTTAAGTATCAATTTGATCATATTCCTAAAAGGCAAGGAATTATGCAAGTTGATAGTAAAAAAATTCTTAGTGATGTAGAGAGTATTAATGTTATTGAAAAGAAACTAGATACATTACAAAATAAGAAAAAGACAAAGAAGAATACTATAGAAGTTTCATCACTTATGAAGTCTTTAGGAAAATCTAAGGATGCTATAATAGAAATTGAAAAGATTTATTTACAATTAAAGGATTTTATAGAATTATAGAAGTGAAAAATTTTATTATTGTGTTATTCTTGTTGTTAAATTACGAATATTGATTTAGAAAGAAGTATAGTTACATGAGGATTATTAGAACGAATAGAGGAATTGTTACTTTATATTCTTATGAATTTATTGGTAAAGGTACAGAGGCTACAGTTTATCGTAAAGGAAGTGTGGCTTATAAATGTTATCATCCTATTTTTCATACAGATCGCTTGGATTTGGAAGAAACAGAACGATTAGAGCAATTATCTACGCAACGTATTTTATTACCAAGAGAAACAATTTATGGAATTCGTGGTAAATTTCAAGGGTATACAACAAGATATATTGAAGATTATGGATTAGATAATTTTTTACATTTATCTACTGATCGTCTAATACAAGAATTTCATCTTTTAAAACAAGATTGTGCTACACTTGGAGAACATTCTATATTTGTTGCTGATTTTTTACCAGATGAGTCATATTATTGCAATTATTTATTTCACGATGGTATTTATTTTTTTGATCCTGGTAAATATTATTTTGATTATCATTATGATAAAGATAGAATTACTACTTATAATTCTATGATGGTTGATTCTGTTATTTATCAGGGAGCTATTTTAAGGGTTGCTCGTAGATTGATGCCTCCTAATCAGTTGCATCCATATCTTCAAGAGTTTGAATGGTATAGATATCATCCTACTGGTAAATTTACTGATTTTCTTGAGTCTGATATGCATGATAAAAATTTAGAGGAGTATGTAAAAAGAAAAATTTTAAAAAAATAAGATGAAAGATGTGATTTTTTGAAAGTTGTAGTTAATAATCGAGGACTCCATTGTTTATCTTTTCATGATTATATTGGTAAGGGACAAGAGGCAGTTGTTTATCAACAGGATGGTATTGCATATAAATGTTATCATTTAGTTCCTAGATGTAATTGCCTTACTTTAGATGATGTTTTGTTTTTAGAAACACTTTCTACTAGTTGTATTTTATTGCCACAGACTACGTTATATAGTGTTTTTGGTAATTTTAAAGGGTATACTACACACTATATAGAAAATCTTGGATTAATGCATTTTATGAATTTATCTGTAGATCTTATTTTATCTAACTTTAAATTGTTAAAAGAGGATTGCTATACCTTAGGTAGACATCAGGTAATGGTTTCAGATTTTATGCCAAAAGATACTAGAATTTGTAATTATTCTTTTCATGAGGGTCTGTATTTTGTAGATCCGGGGAGATATTTTAGAAATTATAATTATTCGGCTGATGAAATTATTCAAAAGAATATTGAATTAGTAGATCGATTTATATTTTTTCGCGTTTTAAATCAATATTCTAGAGATGCTTTTGGTGATTCAAGTGTTCATTTTTCTAAGTTATATAATATTAGAAAACAGTCTCAAGAAATGAATATTTCGTTGATGGATTTTATTTCTCAAGATATAGAGGAAGAAAATTTAAAATGTTATGTGAAGAGAAAAGTTTTTAACTAAACTTGTCTTTTTTTTATATTTATAGTAAAATTTAAGAAGTTTTGAGGTGATAGAATGATACAAGTAAATAATGTTAGTTTAAAGTTTGGAAAAAGAACTTTGTTTGAAGATGTTAATATTAAGTTTACGAGTGGCAATTGTTATGGATTAATTGGTGCAAATGGTTCTGGAAAAAGTACTTTTCTAAAAGTTTTGGCTGGAGAAATTGAAACAACTACTGGAGAAGTTATTATTTCTAAAGGTGAAAGAATTTCTTTCTTAAAACAAGATCATTATCAATTTGAAGATGATACAGTATTAGATGTTGTTATTATGGGAAATGAAAAGTTGTATTCTATTATGACTGAAAAAAACAAGATGTATATGCAGACTGAATTTAGTGAAGAGGATGGTATGAAACTTGCTAATTTAGAAGCTGAATTTATGGAATTAGATGGTTGGAATGCTGAGTCAGATGCTGCTACTTTATTAAATAGTTTAGGAGTGGATATGCAATATCATTCTATGAAGATGAAGGATATTCCAGTTAAACTTCGTGTTAAAGTTTTACTTGCTCAAGCTTTGTTTGGCGATCCTGATATTTTACTTTTAGATGAACCTACTAACAGTTTGGACATTGAAGCTATTAAATGGTTAGAAGAATTTTTGATTAATTTTAATAATACTGTTATCATTGTTTCTCATGATAGACATTTCTTAAATAAGGTTTGTACTCATATTGCTGATATTGATTATGGTAAAATTAAATTATATGTAGGTAATTATGATTTCTGGTATGAGTCTAGTGAACTTTTACAAAAACAAATGAGAGAGTCTAATAAGAAAAAAGAAGAGAAAATTAAAGAATTACAAGCATTTATTGCTAGATTTAGTGCTAATGCTTCTAAATCAAAACAGGCTACTTCTCGTAAAAAATTACTTGATAAGATTCAGTTAGATGAGATTGTTCCTTCTTCTAGAAAGTATCCTTATATTGATTTTAAGATTGAAAAAGAAGCTGGTAAGGAAATTTTAAAAGTAGAAAATTTGACTAAAATAATTGATGGTAAAAAAATATTAGACCATGTTTCTTTTACTATTTTGAAGGGTGATAAAATTACATTTTTAGCTCAGGATGATTTTGTAAAGACTACTTTATTTAATATTTTAGCTGGAAAAGAAACATATGATGAAGGGGCTATCGAGTGGGGAAAAACTATAAAATTTAGTTATTTACCACAAGACAATTCGGAATATTTTAATACTGATAAAAACATTATGGAATGGATTGGTCAATATTACGATATAAAAGATGAGACTGTCTTACGGGGATTTTTAGGCAGAATGTTATTTTCTGGTGAGGATGTGTTTAAAAAAGTTTCTGTTTTATCAGGAGGAGAAAAAGCTCGTTGTATGTTGTCTAAGATGATGTTAGAAGAACCAAACTTTTTAATTTTGGATGAGCCAACCAACCATTTAGATTTGGAAAGTATTACTTCTTTAAATAAAGGAATGGTTAATTTTAAAGGAGAAATCTTATTTACTTCTCGAGATTATGAATTAAATAGTACAGTTAGTAACCGCGTTATTGAAATTTTAGAGGATGGTACCATTCGTGATAGAGCTATTCCATATGAAGAGTACTTGGAGAGAAATGAATCATAATTTTTACTATCTTTCTATATAAATTATGATATAATTATTGTGGATGGAGGATTTATTATGAATCAGAAAACTAAGAAAATATTAGTTGGTATTGTTTTAGCAATAGGAATTATTTTACTTTGTGCATTATGTTATTTTGCATCATCTGCAGCATCTACAGAATCTGGAGATAAATATAGTGATGGTGTTTCAACTTCTAGTTCAACATCAAGTAGTGCTGATGATATGACTTCTAGGGCTCAAGAAGAAGCTTCTAATATACCTGATGATGAAAAGAAAGATTTTGAAGAAATTGATATTGATGAATATCTTGATTTGTATGAAGGAGATGAGAATGCAATTGTATTGTTCTCACGTCCAACATGTGGATATTGTCAAATAGCAGAACCAATTTTACAACATCTTTCATATACTTATGATTTTACTATTTATAATGTAAATACTGATGAAATGGACACTGATGATAATCAGAAATTACTTGATTCAGATGATTATTTTAATGGTGGTATTGGTACTCCATTGTTACTTGTAGTGTCTGATAATACAATTGTTGCTAATGTTAATGGTTTAGTTGATACAGATACATATAAACAATTCTTTACTGAAAATGGATTTATTGATGAATAGGAGATAAGGTATGAACAAAAGTGCTTATGAGTTTGCATTAGAATTTAAAAAGAAACATCCACTTACTGTTGCTTGGAGAATTAGGCAAAATGCTTCTGTCGTTGATCGACATGTAAATTCTGATGAACATGTATTATATGCTTTTGCAGCTCAGAAAAATAATAACCCTTTTAATATTTGGGGCACTGCTGTAGTGGCTATTACTAATAAAAGAATATTAATTGGAAGAAAAAGAGTAGTTATTGGATATTTTTTAAACTCTGTTACACCTGATATGTTTAATGATTTGAAAGTTACTAGTGGTATTTTTTGGGGGAAAATTTATATTGATACCGTTAAAGAATTTATCGCTTTATCTAACATTTCTAAAGATGCATTAGACGAAATTGAAACAGAGATTTCTACTTATATGATGGAAGAAAAAAAACAGTATGCAATGAATCAAAATAATTCTGGAGGAAAGATTTAACTTTTTTTCCTTCTTTTTTTTTGCTATACTGTAATAGTAGGTGATAATATGAAAAAAATTTTACCTGTGTTAGTCTTACTTGCTTTTATCGCTTTCTGTTATCAGTTTATTGTTTCTTGTTTTATTACGGAACATAAGGTTGTTTATTCTTTAATTTCAAGTAATCAAAAACATTATACGATAGAAGAGAATTATCAAAAAGTAGATAAGAAACATTATTATTCTTTTGCTATTTATAGTAAAAACAAAAAAAAGAAATATTTACTTTCTATTGAAAGAGATTTTAATAAACAGGAAAGAGTAATTACAGATATTAAGTATTATAAGAAAAATCAATTAGAATGTGTTTTTCCTATCTATAAGAGAGAGCATACTTATGATGCTGCATGTTTATTAGATGGTAAACAAGTGAGCCCCTTTTATTTGATAGAACAAAATAATGAGGATTTTTCTTATATTGCAAAAAAATTTAGTGATGATGGTTATGATGAAATATATTATCAGAAAGATATAGTTCCTGATAAGAAAGGTAATTTATCTGTTTATTATGATTATATTCCTGAAAATTATACTTTTGCAGTTTGGAATTATCGTGGTATTTATCTTTTTGATTCTAAAGATTTTAATAAAGTCCGTTTTTTAAATTCAGATCATTATGAAAATACATTATCTAGTGTAGTTGGTAAATATTATGTTACAATTAATACAGATAACGAGAATAAACAGTTAAATTATTATCAAATTATACTTTATGATATGATTGAAGATAAAAAGTCTGTTTTAGATGTAGATATTTCACAAGATTCTTATTTTAATGGTGTATCAGATGAAATCTTATATATTACCGATCCTAAGAATGAAAAACAATATCAATTAGATCCAAATAAGAAGAAAATAGAAGAAGTTGAAACAGTATATCGTATTTCGAATGGTAAATTGAAAGAAGCTGGAAATGATTTTTTTGACTCTTCTAAAGTGGATTCTTTGTTAGTTTCTAATCAAAATATTACCAAGTTATATCATACTGAAGACATAAAAAAGAATCGTAATGATTATTATTTCAAAACAGATGATGGAAAATTATCATCATATAGAGTATCGTTCCTTGTGACGGGATGTGAGCTTAACCATTATTATCGCGCACGTGCAATGCATCTTGTTGAATGGGATGGAGATCAGATGGAAGGTAAAGCGACCGAGACTGATGGCGTCCTTCTCACCGACCACGAGGTATAACTCGTAAATTTCGTATATTATTTCGGCCGAATAATATAAATACATGTTTGATAAAGGGAGATGGTTGATGGAGGAGACTGAGGATAAGGCCGACCGAGGTCAGTAAGAACAACGATTCAAAATTTATAAACTGAATGAAAAGAAGTAGCCCCGCTCAATACAACCTCTTGCGGGGCTATTTTTGGCTCTATATCAACCGATGGGGGAATTGCTTAGAATCCTGTTTCGTTGTTGACATAGAGCCTTTTGATATTTCTGTGTATAAAAGCGATCAGATAAATAATATACGGTCTGATCAATGTGTTCGAAGATGGATTACGCCTGCTGCTCTTTATACTGCTTTAAAGCTTTTGCAAGCTGGTCTGGACATGAAGTTGGGCGGCCGTTGCAGCTTACGCCTTCGACTCTTTTGATCACTTCGTCGATATCCATGCCCTCAACAAGAAGGCCGATACCCTTTAAGTTGCCGTTGCATCCGCCAACGAAGCTTACGTTTTTGAGTTTGTTGTTCTCTACGTCAAAATGGATTTCTCTGGAGCAGGTGCCCTGTGTCTTGTATACCATATAAAAACCTCCGTTTGTAAAAGTCTGGCC
>USGP01000034.1 GCA_900554315.1 uncultured Mycoplasmatota bacterium | reverse complement strand
ATCCACATGCCTCGCATAATTAAGAAATGTGTCCAGGATTCTGGGTACATATCAATTGAGGGGGCCCTCAATATGGATGGTTTTTATTGTTTCAGATGCTCCATAGATTTTACACGCATGTAAAAACATGATCTACTAATTCCATATTTCTTAACAATAGAAGTAGCAGTTATTTCGCCTTTACACCATGCTGCATAATCTTCTGGCCATGAATCAGGAAACTTTACTAATGGTCTACCAAACTTAACATTCCTAGCTTTAGCAGCTGCTATACCTTCTCTTTGACGTTCCTTAATACGTACTCTTTCTGATTCTGCCATAGTAGCCAAAACTTCAATAAGAATATTATTTACCATATCCATAATACTTTTCTGCAAAGGGCCAAATTGATTATAGTCTATAAGGCTAGTAGGAACATCAAGAATACGAACTAAAATACCTTTTGAAGATAATTCTTGAAGTTCATCTTTAACCTCAGTCTTGTTTCTGCCCAGTCTATCTAAACTATGAATATAAAGAATATCACCACCACGTAAAGTATATTTAAGACTTTGATAGCCTGGTCTATCAAAATCCTTACCAGATAACTTATCAAAAAATATATCTCTATCATCAGCCACATATTTTTTTAAAGAATCTATTTGACGATCCAAATTTTGGTCTTTACTACTAACTCTAACATAACCAAAAATTTTAGAATTCTTTTCCATAAAAAATCACCTCGTTAATAAAATTATACCAAAAGTGTATTAAAAAGTATATGTACTTTAAGTACATGTACATAAAGTGTTTTGATACATTAAAATACACTAAAAACACTATAAATAACTATGTATAAAAAAGTGTACTTTAAAATACATAAAATAGCACGAACACTCCACAATATTTTAGACAGTCAAGGTTCGCAAGCTTTCTACCTTGACAACGTCAAAAATATTGTGATACGGTAGAGACAAAATAATAATGTAAAAGAGGAGACTTTATAATGGGAAAATATGAAATTTTAAAATTAGAAAGAGAACAATATGACTTTCTCGTAATTGCAACTTCTTATAAAAATCCATTGAGCTACATTAAAGAAATAGGAGATAAAATAGAAATAAGCCAAGCTAAAATTATATTTGACTTAACCTTAATCAATGGTGTAAAAAACAATAGATATGTAGTGTGTGATTATAATAAAAATAATAATAAATTACCATCTTGTTACTTACTAAAAGAATTACCAGAAAGCATTAAAAAATTATCACATAATTACTTTTTAGAACATACAGATATTGTGCAAAACAGTGTTTTGCCATCTTCTCTTAAATTTTTAATAAAAAATGGTATGATAATTTAAATGTTAAAATAAAGAGATCAAAATTATCTTAAAAATCACAATATTTTAAACACTCAAGGTCCACATCCTCTTCATCTTGACAACATTCAAAATATTGTGATAGGGTATAAATAGAATAGTCATAAAGGAGTGAAATCATAATGAAGAAAAAAGAATTAAAGTTTACAATTTTTATCATATATAATTTGGCTAGAAAATGGAAAAAAACACCAGAACAGGTATACAGCATTTTAAAGAAAACTAAAATACTAGACGATTATATAATTAAACATTATGATACGCTACACACTCTCGGAACAGATTATTTAATAGAAGATATAACTGAGTTTGTTAACGAAAGAAGTGTAAAAGCATGTTAGTATATCATGGTACAACAATGAAAATAGAAAAACCAGATGTTCAACATTCTAAAAAGAATTTGGACTTTGGACAAGGATTTTACGTTACTACAATAAAAAAACAAGCAGAAAAATGGGCTAAAAGAAAAGCCATGAGAACCAATTCCAAAGCAATGATAAATGTGTATGAAATGAAGCAAGACTATAATGGATTGCAGACGATGATATTTAAAAACACAGACAAAGAATGGTTAGAATTTGTATGTAACTGTAGAAAAGGAAAGGATGAATACAAAAAATACGATATAATTATAGGAAATGTTGCTGATGATGACGTTTTTAAAACTATAGACATGTATTTTAAAGGCTTTTGGGATATCGAAAGAACAATTAAAGAACTAAAATATTATAAAAATAATGATCAAATTACATTTATAACAGAAAAAGCAATTAAACAATTGTTAATTTTTAAAGAATGTTATGAGGTATAAAATGATTAATAAAGATGATTTAAATGAAATCTATAAAGAAAACCTAACTGAAAATATAATTAACTGTATCTCAAAAACTAAAAAAATTCCCATTGATCAAGCAATGGATATTTTTTTTAGAAGTAGATTAGCAAAAGAGATTCAAGACGGTAAATATGGTATAGAAAATTTAAGTTACCAATATCTGACAGAGGATCTCATTGAAAACGAACCAGAACTATTTCAAAAATAACATAGTAAAGCAATAAGCCCTGCAATGAGTATTGCAGGGCTTATTGCTTTATGAAGTTTACTTGAAAAAGAACCAATAAACAAGAGCAAAAAAAATAACAACAGATAAAAATTTAAGTATAGAATCAACGAAAGGATTAAATTCAGAATTACTACTAGGTTTTTTAACATCTTCATCGCATTTTTGTTGGACTTGTTTAGATAATTCTCTTAACTCTTTCTGATGACAATAATTAATATAAGCATATTCATATGATTTATTTATAAAATCAGCAAGAACAGAAGGTGTATTAAAATAACATCCTGAAGGAGCATCGCTAACAATATCTGCATTTGTCTTATCCTTAGTATGACCTACTCCGATATAAACTGGAATATTAGACGCAGAAATATGATCACATAGATTTTTATCATCAAAAACAAACCTAATACCTATGGAATCACCACCACCACGAACAATACAGATAATATCACAACCATCATCAGCTGCTTTATTCATAGAGCTGATGATCTCATTGATAGCGTTAAAACTTCCGAAACTAACCGGATAAAATTTAACCTTAGATTGTAATTCATCGGATAAAATATCTATAAAATCATCATAACCATCACTACCAGTAGAACTAATAACGGCAATCTGCTTTAATTTAGATGGAAAAGGTTTAGGAGAAGCGTTTTCTGCTACAATGTAGTTTGAAAAATTTCCATTGATAGGATTAATCTGCCTACAATACATTTGGAAAATAGGCGTAATCGAATTGTCATTGTAATATATTTGCAAATACCCAACAACATTAACCTTAGTTTTTTGCCTTAAAGGATTCTTTCTAGATAATAGATAAATGGGAATATATATATCAATATATTTCATTGGGGACAAATACAATCTACAACGACTAGAATCTATAGTATCATTATTATTTTTTTTTCTGTCTTTAGAGAATATAAAGTACCTGATAAAATAAATTCATCCTTTTCACTATCACTGTTAAATTTTTGGATTTTTTTTGACAATAACTTAACATTTTCATCTACAATGCCTTCCATAAAATCAAGTCCTTTCTATAAAAATAACTACAAAGAGATAATATCTAAAATTCAAAAAAAAATCAATACCATAATATCTTAGACAGTCAAGGTACGCAAGCTTTCTTCCTTGACAACATCTAAGATATTATGACATAGTGGCATTAAAATACTTTTAGTGATATAATTTTACGGTCAGGAGGAAATAACGATGAAAGAAATTAACGAAACTTTTCTTGAAAGAGCATATCATAAAACAGAAGAAGTAATAATTAATGAAATAAAATACGTAGCTGGAAACATTTATGGATTTATTAAATTTCTTGTAGTAACACCATTTCAGATGATATATTGGATTCTATGCCATATTGTAAGAAACAGATACAAATACATTAGCCTAGGTCTGGCTGTCGCATACTTGTGTCATTTATATGGAGTTGAAACAGTAACAAAAGGTGCAGCATACACACTTATGTCGATTTTACTTATTGTATGTATTGCTAATTTTCATATTATTCTAGGAATAGGATTTTGGGCTTTAATTATATATGCTTTATACCATGCAATCGCAAGATTATTATAATGAGGAATAAATGGCGGATGTAAGAATGATCTTACATCCGCCATTTTTTATGAATTGATGTTTTTCTCGAACTCTGCCATGCTTGCTTTGTAAATAGCATCTACTTCTTCACTAGAAATCTTACTCCAATCAACTTCATCACTGGAGATTTTATCCCAATCTGTATCCTTACTGTTGATAGTGGAATCTTGTTTATTACTTACAAACTCAAAGTCATGTATTACGCAGTTTTGAGAATATCGTTTACGGCCCTCTTTTTCGTAGCTGGATACTTGAATAGAACCACGAGTAACCAAGATTCGCATGCCTTTAGCAAAATACTTACAGATAATTTCAGCTCGTTTACCCCAAACGATACAAGGGATAAAATCCGTAGTCGGCTGACCTTCGATAATATAAGGTCTCTTACAGGCTACAGTAAAATTAGCTAATTTAGCACCGCTTTTAAAAGTGCGAAGAACCGGATCAGCAACTAGTCTACCCATTAATTGAACATTATTCATACTTTATCACCTTTTTTCTTATTTTTATCTAAATCAGGAAGTCCTGTTTTAGTTACACCATAAGATTGACCACATTTAGCACATCTATAATAATCACCATATTGGCCAGACCATTTCTTCAGATAACCTTCGTTACATTCTGGACAAATTTTAATATATGGTGATTGTTTATTTTCAGAAAATGAAGCTTTACAACCATTAACATACTCACTACAAGACCAAAAATAACTGCCATCTTTACTCTTTTTGCGTTTTAAATGACCTTTGCCACAAATAGGACAAGCATAAGCGGCCGGTTTATTTTTTATATCGTCAAAAGTAAGCTTACAAGAATTGCAACTCCAAAATTTACCAAATTTTCCTGACTTCTGAACTAAATGACCTTTTTTACAAATAGGGCACTCAGGACCATCATTGCAATCTGAAACAGGTTTATCAGTAAATTGACTAGGACGTTTCATTAATTCAGTAGTATAAGCCACTTCTGCTTCCATTAAAGCTTCTAGAGTTAATTCGCCTTTAGCGACCTTATCTAATTCAATCTCCAGTAGTGCGGTTTTGTCTGGATAAGTCAATTCATCAGGTAGACATTCGATTAATTCTTTAGCGCTTTCACTAACATAGAGTTCTTTTTTCTTCTTCTCGTTTTCTTTTTCGATAAGCATACCGACTTTTAAGAGATCATCTAATGTTGTACTACGAGTAGCCTCAGTTCCAATACCCTTAACTGATTTTAGAGTATCTTTAAGAGAAGCATCTTTAACGTATTTATGAGCATTAGTCATTGCACCAATTAACGTATCTAGTGTAAAACGAGCAGGGGGAGTTGTATTTTTTTCATTAATACTATTAGAACTCATTATAAGATTAGTATTAACATCTAAAGGAGGCAGCTCTTTTACTTTACTATAATTATCTTTAGTCTCTTTCTTTTCAGAATCCTTTTCAATAGACTTCCATCCGTTTTCTTTGATTACTTTACCCTTAGCTACGAACAATTCACCTTCACAATCAATTTCAGCAACAGTTTCATCAAATACATGAATAGGATAGAATTGCAAAATATATCTTTTGGCAATCATAAGATATAAATTTTGCTCATCTTTAGATAACGTATTGATATCAATACGTTCAACAGTTGGAATAATGCCATGGTGAGCATCTGTTTTAGAAGTATTAAAGGCTTTACTTTTAATGGAAATATTAGCACCTTGGGACCAATTTAATAAATCATTACTACCAGTTAATTTAAGATTATCCAAAACAACAGATGCATCAGAAAGTTGTTCTTCAGGAAGATAATTACAATCAGAACGAGGATAGGTAGTTAATTTTTTTTCATATAGCTTTTGAGCAACATCTAAAGTTTTTGATGGACTAAATCCTAAAGCTGGACCAGCAGCACGCTGCAAAGTAGAAAGGCTAAAAGGAAGAGGAGCAGCTTCCGTTTTTTCGACAGTGTCACACTTAATTACGATACCAGGTTTACCACATACCTTTTGCTCAGCTTCTCGTACATCTAGGATATTAGTTAATCTACCAGCTTCATCTAGAATATCTTCTTTAGGTTTCCACACTGCTGCAAATGGAAGGGAATCATTAGTACGGAAATAAGCAGTTAGACCGTAATGCTTTACACTCTTAAAATTATCAATCTCTAAATTTCTTCTGTATACAAGAGATAGGATAGGGACTTTTACACGTCCAACAGGTAATTTTTTACCAGAATCTAATGAATATTTAACAGTAGCATTAATTCCAAGAATCCAATCTGTATAAGATCTACCCAAAGCAGAATAATACATATTTCTGTTTTTCTCTGAGTTATTGTCTTCCACCTTAGATAAAGCACGTTCAATAGTGGTTTTATCCATAGCATTAATAAAAAGACGTTTAGTAGGTAATTTATTTTTCAACTCAACAAGAACTTCATCTACCAGTAATTGACCTTCACGATCAGGATCACCTACATTGATAACTTCATCAGCTTTTTTATGTAGCACTTTGATAGTTTTAAAAATAGACAAGCAATCTGTATACACCGCTTTTTTCCACGGATTGGGAACTATGGGTAATATATCATAACGCCAGTTAGAATAAGAGGAATCATATTCCTTAGCATCTAAAAGTCTCATTATATGACCTCTAAGCCAAGCGACAGTATCTCCGTTAACCTCATAATAACCATCTTTTTTTTCTGCCTTACCCAAAGCAGAGGCTAAGGCAGCTGCAAGTGATGGTTTTTCACAAATATATAGTTTCATACCTCTTTCAACCTCCTTTTTTTATAAAAAATACCAAATTTTAAGTACAAACCTTAAAATACGCACAAAATTAGCTTATAACGAGTTTTAATGGTAAATAAGATAGAAGTATAAGCCAACCATTAAAAAAACGCTCACAATCAATTTAAAGATATAAAAATAGAGTATTATATTAATATTATAGTTATAGTTCCGATTTTAAGTTCATTTTAACTTAATCTGAAGATAATATAATCAGCTTCGAGATATTCAATACTGTCAAGATATTGAATAAATGTTTTACAGCCATAAGGGGTGCTTGACTTATGGAGATTATAACCAGCTTTATCCCAACGTTTAAATAGTTCTAACACAGCTTTGGAACGTGAAAAGCTCAAAGAAAAATCTTCTGAAATAGTGGAAGTGTATCTAAGGAAAAACAATAAGTAATCAATGGATAGGTTATCAGTTTTCATATTAAGCTTTTCTTTAAATAAACTTTCTGATAGCATACTATCATATATACTAGTTCCATCAGATTTTAATAGAACAAAACCTAATTCAGATTTTAATAAAGATTCAATAATGTCTTTTTTTGCAGTAGAAGTTTTTAACATAAAGTACCCCCAAATTAATAATAATAAAATAAATCCATAAGACCTCTAATCAAAAAAATTTCAGAAATAATTCTAGCGAATGAAATTTAGCAAAGCAATCACTAAATTATCAATACGATGATTTATACTATATACTTATCAGAATAAAGAACAGATTTTAAAATAAAACTCCTTATAACAATACGAAAAACATAGTTATTTTATATATTGCAGCAGAAATATAAATACAAGTATCATAATAAGCTTTTAATAAAGTTGGGCATCCCCAAAACTTAAACAAAAAAGCACCACTCACATATATAGGAGCCATTGGTAAAGAAATTTTCTTAAAATCTTTCCAAGAAACAAAAATCAAACTAAAAATAGCTAACCAGCCAAATACAAGATATGTTACAGCAAAATAATTAATGAATGATGGCCAGCCGAAGTAAAAACCTAAAACACCTAATAACAATACATCTCCAAAACCAAAAGCTTCATCCTTGTAATACCAATAGGCTATCTTATAGATTAAGTAGCCTATTGAAAAACCAACTATACCACCTATGAAATAAGGTAAATAATCATGGCCTAAATGATGAAGGATGCTAAAAACAAATACAATAATAAGATGAACAGTATAAATGTATTTATGTTTTAAATCTACAATTGCTATTAGAATCAACATAGCAGCAATAAAAACATCTATCCAAATCATCAATTTACCTCCGGTGGAACAAATAGCTCCGTATTACTATGAGCAGAAGTTATAGTTTTAGAATTACTTAATGTTATTTCAAGCTTAAATTGCCTATCTGAGACCTTAGTATACTTAAATTTCGATAAATCCATGTCCTGCATTCCCATAACAATCAATGTATCAGCATCAAGCTTATCAGGTAATGAACCATGATGATTACAGTAATATGACACTATAGCCTTATCAAGCATTACAGAATTAGAAGTTAAAAAAGTGTCACTAACGCTATTCTTAATGTTACTTGTTCCACTTCCATTATAACTAAGCATTATAGAGCCAATAGCTAAAGCTATAATTAGTTTAATAAGCATTTACCATAAAAACTCCTTTCTAAGAAAATACTAATAAAATAGCAGTATTTTCTACTTCCCATCCGCCGGTACTATTAGTTGAAATTGTAATATTACTACCTTCTGCAATATCAACATTGAAACTACCAGCAGCTGACTTTGCACCAGGATATTGCCAACCATGCCCCTTACTACCACCTCTACTAACTTGAATATCCATTACTAGCTTTCCGAAATTTCCGATATTAACTGTATTAACGCCAGAATTAGACGCACCCCAATTTTGCTTCCAATTAGTAGTACACAAAACAGATATTTTACTAATATCAGAAGGTGCAATAAAAGATATACTACCATTTTTATCTATTAAATATGACTTACAAAAATCGTTTGACTTTTCAGAAGTTTTATAAAAACGACGATTAAGACTACAACTAGAAATAGAGTTTTCATCCTTAAAAACATTAACAGTTACATCTTTATAAACTTTGTTGTTAGGTCCAGTTTGAGAAGAAACTAAAACTTCATCATAATATCCGTTTGAAAACTCAATCTTTTCTTTTTTTTGAGCAATAAGATTATCATAACTATTATTTTTTAATAACTCCATTTTAGACTCTGCATATTGCTGCGCTTGCATAGCTATCTGACTAGAATTAAGACCACTAAAGGTTAAGTGATTAACCTTAGCCAAAGAAACTGCAATCAAACCTGCAATACCAGCTGAAATGATAGTCATAATTAATAATCCAGAACCTTTGAATTTTTTCATTGAGCTAACTCCCT
>USGP01000033.1 GCA_900554315.1 uncultured Mycoplasmatota bacterium | reverse complement strand
ATAAGATGTTAGAGTATCTTGATACTTGGGAAGATTATGTTACTTGGTATGTTGACCAGAATCATAAAGTAGAATTAGATTCTTTAACACAAAGTGGTATTAGTTATCATGTCACTAATGATTATGTCGAAACTGGTTTAATTACTCCTACTAGTACTGGAAAAGTATATTCTGATAAGTTTAGTGGTTATACAGTAGATGTTGAAAGTCCAATGGTTGTTGTCAATCAAAATGGGGAAGAAGAAACATCTTTTGATGCGGGAGAAAGTTTTCGAGTGCGAATACCTATTTCGGAGATTAAAAATAAAACACTTGACTATTCTATTCATATTAATGGTGAGTTTGAATTTGATTCCTTGGCAGTTTACGCGATTCAATACGCTTCGCGCTATGAATATCCTTCTCAAGGTAGAATGATGTTGTATGAGGTTTTGTCTCAGTCTGCCTTTAATCGTAATTGTGTTGTCACTGAGACGTTGGATGCTAATTTGAATTTAGAGTTTAGTCAAAAGATTGGTAATTTAAATGTTAAAGTTATTGATTCTTCTACTGGGAAAAATTTGAGTAGAGCAGAAGTTACGATTTATGATTTAAAAGGTAATGAAGTTTATCAATATGAAACTACGGATAGTGAATTAAATATTACGTTACCTGTTGGAGAATATATTGTTAAGCAGACGGTAACACCTCCAAATTATGAAGCACAAACAGTTCAGATGCGGGTTGATGTTACAGAGTCTGGTGAAGCTAATGCGGTATTAGAAAATGCACCTTTGGTTAATGTGCCAGATACCGCTATGAATTCTATTATCTTTATAATTATTGGTGGATTGATTGTTATTGCTGGAGGACTATTATTGTTTACTAATTTAAGAAAAAAAGAATCACATTAGTTTTGTGATTCTTTTATTATGATTATTTTATCATGTTTTTCTATTAAGCCTTTTTCTTCCATCTTTTTCAATTCTCGCATCAAGTTTGATCTATCAACAAATAAATATTCTGATATTGCTTTATATGAAGTGGTTACTTTAAATACATTGTTTTCATTCATTCTTTGTTTTAAGAAATATAATATTTTTTCTTCTACTGTACGTTTCGATAATAGTTCTATCTTTTCATTTTGTTGCTTGTTATCTAGTATTAATAAGTCGAATAATGCTAGTACTAATTTATTATGAAATGGGCAGTTTCTACTGCAGTTTTTTAATATTGTGTAATAATCAATAAAAATTACTTCAGTTTCTTCATTACTTATAATATATATTTCATCTTCAGAATCTTGGAAAAATAGATTGGAAAAAATATCGTTTTGTTTTAAATCTCTCATAATAGTGGTATTTCCTTCTTTGTCCATTTTGACGATATTTGCTTTACCATATGTAATAAATCCTATTTTCTTTTTTATAGGTGCATAACTTAATATTAAGTCTTTATTGTAAAAAGTTTTACGTTTTACATTTACACAGTTTGACAAATTATTTTTAAATTGTAAAAGTCTTGATTCATCTAAGGTTTTTAACACTTTTCTTCACCTCATTGTTTTTTATTTTAACAAATTTTAGTTATTGTTGCAAATGCAACAATAACTTTTTTTAATTTCGGGGTAGAATTGAATTTGTAGGATAGGAGAGGTAGTGTATGGCAAGAGAAATAATGGTTATAAAGAAAAATGGGAATTTAGAAAAATTTGATCCAGATAGAGTTAAAATGGCTGTAACTGCTAGTGCCGAAAGAGTTATGGTTGACTTAACTGATGAAGCTTTGGATAAAATTGTTTCTAAAGTCATTGAATTATTAGAGACACAAACTAGTAATCCAACTGTAGAGCAACTACATAGTTGTTTAGAAGTAGCATTGGAGTCTATTAATCCTTTAGTTGCAAAAAGTTATAGAGAATATCGTGATTATAAAAAAGATTTAAATCAAATATTGGGTAAAGTTTATAAGAAGGCTCAATATATTACTAGTGTGGGTGATAAGGATTGTTCTAATACAGATAGTACTTTAGTTACTTTTCAACGTTGTTTAATATATAATAGCCTTAATAAAGAACTTTATAAGAAGTTTTTCTTAACAGCTGCAGAAATAGAGGCTTGTAAAGATGGTTATATTTATATTCATGATATGAGTGCAAGACTTGATACTATGAATTGTAGTTTATTTGATATGGGTAATGTATTAAGTGGTGGATTTGAAATGAGTAATATTTGGTATAACGAACCAAAAACATTACAGACTGCTTTTAATGTAATAGGTGATGTTACTATTAATACAACGGCTATGCAATACGGTGGTTTTACTATTCCTGAGATTGATACTGTCTTAAAGAAATATGCTAAGAAGAGTTATGATATGTATTATCAAGAATATTTGGATATCAAAGGAAAAGAGTATAAAGAAGAAGCGGATGAATATGCTTGGAAGAAAACAATTCGTGAATGCGAACAGGGGTATCAGGGACTTGAATATAAATTAAATACTGTTAGTTCTAGTAGAGGAGATTATCCTTTTGTTACTCTTACATTTGGTGTTGATCAAGATAAGTTTGCTGTTATGATTGCAAAAACAATTTTGAATGTTCATCGTAAGGGGCAAGGTAAAAAGGAATTTAAACGACCTACGGTATTTCCTAAACTTGTATTTTTATATGATAAGAAAGTACATGGTGAGGGTGGAGTATTAAGAGATAGTTTTTTATGTGCTATTAAGTGTAGCCAAAAGACGATGTATCCTGATTATTTATCTTTGAGTGGAGATGGTTATGTACCTGAAATGTATAAGAAGTATGGTCGAATTGTTTCTCCTATGGGATGTAGAGCCTTTTTGTCTCCTTGGTATGAACGTGGTGGAATGGAACCTGCAGATGATAAAGATAAACCAGTATTTATTGGTAGATTTAATATAGGGGCTATTTCATTACATTTACCTATGATTTTAGCAAAAGCGCGTGAAGAACAAAAAGATTTTTATGAAGTGTTAGATTATTATTTAGAAATGATACGTAAAATTCATATCAGAACTTATCGCTATTTAGCAAAACGTAAAGCATCTACAAATCCTCTTGCTTATTGTCAAGGAGGCTTTTATGGGGGTAATTTGAAGCCCGACGAGGCTATTGAACCTATTCTTAAATCTTCCACTGCATCTTTTGGTATTACGGCTTTAAATGAATTGCAAGAGTTATATAATGGTAAAAGTATTGTGGAAGATGGAGAGTTTGCTTTAGAGGTTATGAAGTATATTAATGAGAAGACTCAAGAATTTAAGAAGGAAGATCATATTTTGTATGCTATTTATGGTACACCAGCTGAAAGTTTATGTGGATTACAGATTAAGCAATTCCGTAAGAAATATGGAGTTATTCCAGGTGTTAGTTCTCGTGAATATGTTTCTAATAGTTTTCATTGTGGTGTTTGGGAGAATATTAGTGGTATAGAAAAGCAGGACTTGGAAGATAGATTTTGGGAATTGTTTAAAGGTGGTCGTATTCAATATGTTCGTTATAATTTGAGTTATAATACGAAGGCTATGCTTACTTATGTAGAAAGGGCTATGGATAAAGGCTTTTATGAAGGTGTTAATTTGTCTTTGGCTTATTGTAATAACTGTGGTCATGAAGAATTAGATATGGATGTGTGTCCTAAATGTGGAAGTAGTGATCTTACGAAGATTGATCGTATGAATGGTTATTTATCTTATTCTAGAGTACATGGTGATACGATGTTGAGTAATGCTAAGATGGCTGAAATTTCTGAAAGGAAGTCTATGTAGATGAAATACCATAATATTACGAAGGCGGATATGTTAAATGGAGAGGGGTTACGTGTTGTTTTGTGGGTAAGTGGCTGTTCTCATCACTGTCATGCTTGTCAAAATGCTTTTACTTGGGATCCTAATGAAGGGGTTGTATTTGATGATTCTGCCAAAGAAGAAATCTTTCGTGAGTTAGAAAATGATTGGTGTAGTGGTCTTACTTTATCGGGAGGAGATCCACTATTTTGTGGGAATCGTAGTGAGATTGCTAAACTGGTGAGAGAGGTGGATGAAAAGTACCCTCATAAAACAATTTGGCTTTATACAGGTTATTTATGGGAAGATTTATTAAAACAGAAAGAAACTGATAAAGATTTAGAGTGTATCTTACAACATATTGATGTTTTATTAGATGGTAAATTTGTTTTAAAACTTGCTAGTGAAAAAGCAGAATATGTTGGAAGTACCAATCAATGTATTATAGATGTTAGAAAAAGTTTAGAAGAAAATAATAAAATTTTATATATAGACAACAAAAAGATATTAGAAGGAGAAGAAGTATGAAAATAAGAGGTTTTGAAGTAGTAAAAGAATATGAGGGAAAGGGAATTCATATTCCTGTTAGAAAAACAGCACGTTCTGCTGCTTATGATTTGGAAGCGGCAGAAGATATAACTTTACCAAGTTTTAAGAAAGGAATGAAACCAACGCTAATTCCAACAGGGCTTAAAGCTTATATGCAAGATGATGAAGTATTGGTGCTTGTTCCTAGAAGTTCTGGTCCTAAGAAACAAGGAATTAGTTTTCCACATAGTGCTGGAATTATAGATGCGGATTATTATAATAACGTGGATAATGAAGGTCACATTTTTGTTCAATGTATTAATTTAAAAGATGAAGATGTACAAATTAAGAAGGGAGATGCGGTATGCCAAGCAATCTTCCAAAAATTCTTGATTGCAGATGATGATAATGCGGATGGGGAACGTGTAGGTGGTTTCGGTTCTACTGATTAAAAAATTGAAAAAAATACCAAAAATTTAAAAAGTGTTTTTTTGAAAAAATTAATTTTTTTGTAAATGTTTTTCTAAAATTTGTTGAAAAATAAGGAAATCGTTGCTTTGAATTAATTATTTTTTATAAAAAAATAAAAAATCGTTTTTGTAAAAAATGTAAAATGTCTAACTTTTGTCAATTGTCGTAAATCGAACAAAAAAGTTTTTTTGAGTAAATGTAGCTATATCAACAGTTTTAAAAAAAGTGGTCGATTTTTTATATTTTTGTCTATTGATTTTTACAATTTTGTTTCATACAATGGATTTAGAAAAAGAGTTGTGGGAGGTAAAAAAATGGCAGAAGTAAATGATATCTTAGAGGAACTTACTGTTATTAAGAGAAATGGTAAAAAAGTTCCTTTTGATGGAGCAAAAATTGCTTTAGCTATAAAAAAGGGGTTTGATAGTGTTGAAGTAAACGATGAAGAAGATGAGAAGGAAAGAAAGTATACTTCTCAAGATATTCAAAAAGTTTATCAAGCAGTTTTAAAGAAAATAGAAAAAGATGCCGAAGCTAAAAATAAAAAATTTAAGATTGAAGAAATTCAAGATTATATTGAAAATGAATTATCTAGTAAAGGTTATGAAGATGTATATCAATCATTTTCTTCTTATAGAGAAAGAAGAAATCAATCAAGAGAAAGTTTCTTTGGAGATAATAAGACGCATAAATTTTTAAAATCTTTAGAGAACTTAGGATTGAAATCTGCTAATGAAGAAGATGCTAAAAGAGAAAATGCTAATATTGATGGTAATAGTCCAATGGGAACTATGCTTCAATATGGAGCAACTGTTTCTAAAGAGTTTGCAAAAGCTTATTTGATGAAAAAAGAATATGCTGAAGCTCATGATAATGGAACAATTCATATTCATGATATGGACTTCTTAGCAATGGGAACAACGACTTGTTGTCAAATTGATTTATCAAAATTATTTAAAAATGGATTTGATACTGGTCATGGTTATATTCGTCCACCTCAAGATATCTCTACTTATGCATCTCTTGCTTGTATCGTAGTTCAAGCAAATCAAAATGATCAACATGGTGGTCAAGCTATTCCAGCACTTGATTATTATTTAGCACCAGGAGTTTTAAAAACATTTAAAAAACAATTTAAGCAAACAATCTATGATTTCTTAGATTTAGAAGGATTTATTCCAATTATTAATATTGATCGTATTATTCGTGAAATTGATAAAGTTGAATCTATTGATTTAGATGTTAAAGAATTTAGTGATTATCAAAAAGGTTCTAGTAGAATTCATGAAATCTTTGAAAAGAGTTATGAAAAAGCATTACAAAAAACAGATAGAGCTACACAACAAGCAATGGAAGCATTTATTCATAATTTAAATACCATGCATTCTAGAGCTGGAGCACAAGTTCCATTTTCATCTGTTAACTTTGGTACAGATACTTCTCCAGAAGGAAGAATGGTTATTAAAAACTTCTTACTTTCAGCTGATAGAGGATTAGGTAAAGGAGAAACTCCAATTTTCCCTGTATCTATCTTTAAAGTAAAAGAAGGAGTTAATTATAATAAGGAAGATCCAAACTATGATTTATTTAGATTAGCTTGTAAAGTTTCTGCTAAGAGACTTTTCCCTAACTTTGCATTTATTGATGCTCCATTTAATAAAAAATATTATAAAGAGGGAGATTTCAATACAGAAATTGCATATATGGGATGTCGTACAAGAGTAATTGGTGATGTTACATCTCCTGATAATGAAGTTGTTACAGGTCGTGGTAACTTATCATTTACAACGATTAATTTACCAAGACTTGGAATTAAATATGGAATTGCATTGAAAGAAAGAGAAAAACCTGATATGAAAGGTTTCTATCAAGAACTTAGTGATGTTTTAGATATGGTTCGTGATCAATTACTAGAACGTTTCGAAGTACAATGTAGTAAACATAATTATAATTTCCCATTCTTACTTGGACAAGGTGTTTGGACTAATGGTGAAAAGTTAAAACCTACTGATAGACTTAGAAAGGTATGGAAACATGGAACTTTATCTACTGGATTTATTGGTCTTGCTGAATGTTTAAAAGCTTTGACTGGCAAACATCATGGAGAAAGTGAAGAAAGTCAAAAACTTGGATTAGAAATTATTAAATTTATTCGTCATCGTTGTGATGAGAATTCTAAAAAATACAATTTGAACTTTACTTGTTTAGCAACACCTGCTGAAGGATTGGCTGGTAGATTTACTGCAATCGATAGAGCTATTTATGGAAAGATTAAAGGAGTTACTGATAGAGAGTATTATACCAACTCATTCCATGTACCTGTTTATTATCATATTAGTATCAGTGACAAGATTCATAAAGAGGCTCCATATCATGAACTTACAAATGGTGGACATATTTCTTATATTGAATTAGATGGTGATACTGCTTCTAATGTAGATGCTTTTGAAAGTGTTATTCGTTTAATGAAAGAATCTGGAATTGGTTATGGTGCTATTAACCACCCAGTTGATCGTGACCCTGTTTGTGGATATGTTGGAGTTATTAATGATGTATGTCCTAAGTGTGGACGTCATGAGTTCGAAGGGGTTCCAATGGAAAAGATTACATCTATTGATAACAATTGTTGTGAATAGTTTTATATAGATGAAAGAAAAGAGGAGTGAATATATTATGGAAAAAATTATTGGTGAAGGACAAAAATTTGAAAGAATTAGACGTGTTACAGGATATTTAGCAGGAGATGTTTCTAGATTTAATAATGGAAAACGTGCTGAAGAAAGAGATCGTGTTAAACATTCTGGTATGAAAGAAATTATGGCTAGAGAAGGTAAATAAGATGAAAATTAGATTGGCTGCTTATTTGCAGCCGGATTCTATTGTAGATGGAGAAGGGATTAGAACAGTGGTTTGGACACAGGGCTGTCCACATCACTGTCCTGGATGCCATAATGCTAGTACTTGGGACTTTGATGATGGTGCATTAATTGATGTAGATGAAGTCATTGAAGAACTAAAGAAAATTAAAAACCAAGATGGTATTACTCTTTCTGGTGGGGATCCTGTTTGTCAAAGTGATGCTTGTTATGAGATTAGTAAGGCTGCTCATGAGATGGGATTAAATGTATGGTGTTATACAGGTTTTACATATGAACAGATGCTTGCTAATCCAAAAGCTAGAAGATTACTTGATCAAATTGATGTCTTAGTAGATGGAAAATTTATTCAAGAAGAAAAAAGCTATGATATTTATTTTAGAGGTTCTAGAAATCAAAGAATCATTGATGTTCCAAAAAGTTTGGAACAAGAACAAGTTGTACTTGTCGATAAATATATGAAAGATAAAGATTATAATGAAACTTATCAAAAACCAGACTATTTATTTATTTAAATAGTCTTTTTTTATTAAGGATTATTTTAAAAGAAACTATAATATAAATGGTTTGTCTATTTCTTTTCTTTGATATGTGATATTCTTATAATAGAGGGAAGTATATGAAGAAGTTATTGAACATTAAGAAAAATATAAATCATCCTATTCATGAAAAATGGTATGAAAAAAGATTGGTTTTTAAGACTTTTATTTGTCTTGTCTATTTAATCGTTATTACTATTTTAGTTGTTTGTATTTATCAATTATATGAAAAAAAAGAAGAGATTGTTCCATGGGAACAGGCTAAAACAGTTGATGATTATACTTATATTACCATTTCTAAAATGAGTGAGAAATTTGCTTATTATGAAAAGGCTAATAAAGAGATTCATTTTGTTATTGAAGAAGAAGATACTGGTCAATGGCATACTTATTTGATTGCTATTGATGCTGATGATTATGATAAATATAAACCTATTATTGATTATACTTATGAGAGAACAACAGAAGTTCCTAAACCAATTAAAGTATATGGTTATCCTGTTGTGATAGATGATAGTCTTAAAGATTTAGCAATTCAAAATATTGCTAACTTTGTACCAGCTGAAAATGAAGTTGTTATTACTAAAGATAATTTTAATATTTATTTAACTAATAGTTATTTGGATACTACGATTCCTCAAAAAGAAGAGTTTAGTTTGCCATTGTTTTTAGTAATTATTACATTAATTATTGTAGTTATTATGTTTTTACTTACTATTTTTGATCAAGATAAAAAAGTATATCGTAAAATGGAAACTGTTTATTATGGTAAGAAAAAGAAATTATTTTCTGTTCACAAATAGTTCATTTGATAAAATTATTAATTTCTTATATACTATTAAAGAAGGTGATAGTTATGCAATTTATAGAAATTACAAAAGAGAGATATCGCAAGTTTTGGGAAAATCATCCTCTAAAAACTTTTTTATCTGCTCCTGAAATTGGTGACTTGAGAAAAAGTAGTGGTTGGGATGTTTATTATGTTGGCGTAGAAGATAATAAAAAACTTGTTGCAGCTGCTATGATTGTTTCTCATAAACGTCATTTTGGAAAATATGAGTTTTATTCTCCAAGAGGTGTTCTTGTTGATTATGAAAATGAAGATTTATTACATTATTTCTTAGATGAAATAAAGAAATTTGTCAAAAAACATCATGGGTATATCTTTAGAATGGATCCTTATGTTATATATAAAGAAAGAGATATTGATGGTAATATTGTTGAAGGTGGTGTAGACCATAGTAAAGTTGTTTCTGATTTGTTAAAATTTGGTTTTAAGAAGGTTCCTGTTTCTAATATGGAGCAAGTTGGGTGGATGTTTTCTTTACCATTAGAGGGAAAGACAAAAGAGCAAATTTTAAAAGAGATGAAAGCGGGAACTAGAAATAAAATTCGTAAGACTGAAAAGTTTGGTATTACTGTGAAAGAACTTAGCTATAATGAATTGGATCGTTTTCAAAATATTATGGTAGAAACTGGTGAAAGAAAGAACTTCTCTGTTCGTAGTGTTGATTATTTTCAGAAGATGTATCAACTTTTTCATGATAAAGGTGAAGTTAAATATTATGTAACAGAGTTGGATTTGGTTCAGTATTTAAAAAAATTACATGATGAAAAGAAAGAATTAGAAGATAAATTGTCTAGTTTGAGTGATGCTAAATATAATGATGGTCAGAAGAAAAACCTGGAAAATGAGATTGTTTCTTTTGATAAAAGAATTCAAGATGCTGAGGATATTCGTAAAGAAAAAGGAACAGATGTTATTACGTTGTCTGGTTCTATGTTTATGATTATTCAACCAGAAATTATTTATTTATCTAGTGGTAATTATGAAGAGTTTTTAAAGTTTAATTCGCAATATTTATTGCAATGGATGATGATTCAATATGGTATTGAACATGGTTTTAAAAAGCATAATTTTTATGGCATTCCAGCTAATATCAATGAACACCCTAAAGATTATGGAATTTATGAATTTAAACGTGGTTTTAATGGAATTGTGGAAGAATTAATTGGTGAGTTTGAACTTCCAATTACTTGGCACTATTATTTGATGAAGTTAATACATAAGATAAAGAAATAGTTTTGACTATTTCTTTTTTGTATACAGATTGTAAAAAGGGAGATAATATTATATAATTAAGATACTTAGAATATTGCAATAATAGTAGTGGTTGGAGGTTAATATGAAGAGAAGAGTAGTAGTTGTAATTGCGGTTCTTGTTTTAGTTGTTTCTGGAATATTAGTTATTAGCAAGAGTAGTTATGCAGAGCCTATTAGCGGTAATTATTGCCCTAATGAAATAGAGTTTATTGTGGGAGATGATGATCAGTCCATCTACCGTTTTCGTGGTTCTAAGCCG
>USGP01000032.1 GCA_900554315.1 uncultured Mycoplasmatota bacterium | reverse complement strand
TAATAGCATACATATAAAGGAGGACAAGATGAAAGAAAAAAACAATTTAATGATATGGATAATGTTAATAGTATTATTATTGTTAGCGATTAGTATTATTTTTATATGGTATAAAGAAAATAAGAACGAATCTTTATTAGAAAACAAATTAACAAACCAACAAAAAGATAAAATAATATCAGAAAATAGTCCACTGACAAGTTATGTATATTTAACCAAAAATGCAACCTTTCCTAGACAAAATAAAATAAAAAAAATAACTATACATCATATGGCAGCAGACTTATCATTAGAAGAAGTTGGTAAACTATTTTCTATAAAAGAAAGAAAAACTTCAGCTAACTATGCAATTGATAAAGAAGGAAAAATAGGTCTATATGTAGAAGAAAAAAACAGAGCTTGGACTTCAAGTAGTCCAGAAAATGACCATCAAGCAATAACTATTGAAGTTGCTAATGATGAAATAGGTGGTAACTGGCATATTAGCGATAAATCATATAATGCTTTAATCAATTTATGTATTGATATCTGTAAAAGAAACAAGATTAAAAAATTAAACTATACCGGAGATAAAAAAGGAAATGTAACGCTTCATAAAATGTTTAAAAAGAATACAGAGTGTCCAGGACCATACCTAGAAAGTAAGATAAAAGACATAGTAAAAAAAGTAAATAAAGAATTAGATAATGTAAAGAATTATTAAAAAAGGAAAAAATAGTTTATACGATATATAATAAAAATAAGAGTAACAATTATCCTAAAATTAATGTTTTGAAAAACGAAAAAAAGCAAAATCTTTTGCATTTTTACTTTGTGTAAAAAATAGTAAATCAAATCTTTTAGCAATTGAAAAGGAAAAAAATATAATGTATACTATTGATAATGAGAGTAGGAGGAGTATTATGAAAAATAAAATAAAATTAATGGGCTTTATATTTTTATTTATAACACTACTATCTATTACCGGTTTAACAGTATATGCTACAGGAGAAAATAATCAATTTGATATTAATCCAAGCACCTATGGTTCAAGTATTCAAGTAAATAAAGTTTGGGATGATAATGAGAACAAATCAGAAAATAGGCCAGAAAAAATTGATATAAAATATAAATATACTTATACAACAGAAACAATACACATGGGACAAACTACTGAAACTGAAAAAGAAATAGAAAAAACTATTTCTCTAACGAAAGAAAATAATTGGACAACTACAATTCAAACACCAGAGCAAGGTTTTGGTGGTACATTAAATAAGGATATGAAATTAATAATAGAAGAAGTATCTGTTCCAGAAGGATATAGTGTAAGTTATGATATGGTAAAAAATACTACTTTATCAAGAAGTGCTGACTATACTTTAACGATAACAAATACTTATAAAGAAGAACCAGCTGATAGCATAGAAGATGCTAAACTAATTAATGTGAATATAAAGTCCGAAACATCTATTAATGAAATATTTTCTAATATAGATATACCTCCATCAATTTCATGGAGAGTAGAAGATGAAAGTATAGCTAAAATAGAAAATGGTAAAATAGTTGCTTTAAAAGCAGGAACTACAACAATTATTGGAACAGGAGATAATATTAATTTAAGAATAGACGTTGTTGTAAACCCTGAAACAGTAGAAGTGCCTAATACTCTTCAAACAGTAACAACCTATACAATTATAGGAATTATTACAATCCTAATAGGAGGAGCAATTATCCTAAAAGTAATAGAATTAAAGAAACAGAAAGTTAACTAAAAGAAAGCGATGAAAATCGCTTTTTATTATGACAAAAACTAGACTAACAAATATAAAAATGTTATGATTATAAAAGATAGAGTAGGTGATAAGATGAAAAAACCAGCTAAAATATTAATAAGTTTAGGCGTTATTTGCATTACATTAGGTCTTATCACAAATTTTACAGTAGGACTACGTCAAGATAAAAAAGAAGTAAAGAAAAGAATGACTACTGTAAACTCAACTTATAAAATATTCAAAAGAGAAGTACAGGATTTCAGTACAACAAGAGATAACTTATATGATAACGTATTTTCAGAATTATATTTTGAAACCTTAAATTTAACAATAGATAATTGCTTAACAGAATTACAAAAATATGAAGAGGTATTAGACAAACTAGAACCAACAGTAAATAAATTAAAAGAAAACTGTAAGGATGTTTATTTTCCTAATGCCGATACTAATACCAAATGTCAAACATATGCCATAACATATGAAGAAATGGTAAATTCATTTATCAATGATATTAAGCAAGTAAATCAAAATATAGAAGATTACAATAAATACAATGAAGAAAATAATACTGGAATTCCACCAATACAAAAATATAATACAACAAAAAAATATATAGATTTTAACAATGATAAAGAATATGCAGGAAAGGAAGACTTTTAGTGTATGAAAAATCAAGAAGAAATAAAAGTAACACCACTATATAGTATTCCGCCAATTCAAAAAAAGAAAGAAAAGAACAAGAAAGCAAAAAATCAAAAAATCAAATTTAAGAAAAAACTTGCTATTGTTGGAGGAAGTACTTTTATAGTAGGACTTGCTACATTCTTATTTTTATTCTATGGTCCATGGCCAGGTTTTCGTAATTTTTGGATTACAAGTGCTATGACAACTATGTCGCATCAGTATCTAGCAACTTGGTTTTATAGTGACGAAACGATAGAAAAAGTATTAGCAGAAAATAAAATTATTGAAGTAGGAGAAATATCAAATCCAGACTTAATCAAATTTAAAAAATACAGTGGCAATATGATGATATATAAAAATAAGTATGAAAAAGAAATATTAACAAAAAATCCAGGAAATGACTTATATAAAGTAATTAATATTAAAGGAAAAACCTATCAAGGATTTTTAGTAGCTATCTATGATCCTTCTAAAATATCTATTGCCACAACACAATATCTAGGAAAAAAAGGAGAAGCCATTACTACAGTTGCTGAAAGAGAAAATGCCGTAATTGCCATGAATGCCGGTGGCTTCTATGACCCAGACTGGAATTCTAATGGGGCAATACCACATGGTACTGTGATTCAAAATGGAAAAATAGTCAGTGATTTCCAAGATGCTAATATGGGTGGAGGATTTATTGGATTTACCAAAGATAATAAATTAGTATTAGGAAAGATGACAAAAGAAGAAGCCTTAGAAGTTGGTTATCGTGATGCCATCGAATTTGGACCATTCTTAATTGTAAATGGAAAAAGTTCCTTTATAAAAGGAAATGGTGGATGGGGAATTGCTCCTCGTACAGCAATTGGTCAAAGAAAAGATGGAATCGTATTATTCTTAGTAATTAATGGACGTCTTCCTAGTAGTATTGGTGCAGACATGGTAGACTTAACAGAAATAATGGAAAATTATGGAGCCTACAATGCAGCCAACCTAGATGGAGGATCATCTAGTGAATTAGTAATCAACAACAAAATTATTAATACCCCTGTTGCTGGTGGAGAAAATGGACTAAGAGATATGTCAACATTTTGGATAGTAAAAGAATAATATGCTATAATAAAAAAGAGGGATTATATGGAACTATATGCAAGAAATGTCACCATATTTGATGAAGAATTAGTAGATGATTTTGTAAGAGAACATGAAGCAATCGGAGAAAAAGTAGAAGCCGGAGACTGTTCTTTAATACTTGGAAAATCATATATGGATTATGAAAACTTCTATGACTGGTTTAAAGAAGAAGAAAATTTAAGTACCGAAGAAAAACTAAAAAAAGGGCAAGTTGGTTGTAGTACATACTTGATTTTAACGAAAGAAGAAGATAAACTAATAGCATTATTAGACATTAGACATTCTTTAGAGTTTGAACATGGTAATATATATGGACATATTGGAATTGATATAAGACCTACAGAAAGACACAAAGGTTATTATAAAGAAATATTAAACATCGCAATTACATTAGCACAAGAATATGAAATAGAAGAATTAGTAATTGCTTGTGAATATACTAATATTCCATCCAAAAAAGGAATAGAGCATATCTTTGGAAAAGAATATGAGACCATTCCTTTAGATGGTACATATTACCTTGTATATAAAAAAGAATTAGGAAAGAAGGAATAGTATGTATATAGCCTATGAAAGAATAAGTAAAGATATTATTGAAGCATGTGGTAATATTGGAATCGCTAACATATTAAGTATTACAAAAACAATCCTTAATATCATTCAAATTGTTGGACCAATCTTATCAATTGTTGCTTTAGCAGTATGTTTTACAAGATTAACCGTAAATCCTGATGAAAAAAAATATAAAGCAGGTTTAAAAAACAGTTTAATCGCTTTGGTATTGTTATTTATGATTCCATTTTTAATTAATTTGACAATGTCCTTAGCTGATGAATCATTTGATTTAGCAAAATGTTGGAATAATGCGGAAGCAGTAGCTTCATCGGGAGAAGAAAGTACTTATGTTCCAACAACAGATGATGAACCAAAAGACATGATTATTGATGGTGATGAATACGAAACTCCCTAGTGTAGCCGAAAGTGATAGCACAACAAATTCTAGTAGCAGTTCAGTAAATAATATTGTTTTTATTGGAGACTCTAGAACAGTAGGAATGCAACAGGCAGTTGGTGGAAATGATACATGGAGTGGAAAAGTATCAGCAGGGCTTGATTGGATGAAATCAAGTGGAGTACCAAATGTAGAAAATAACATTCAAAATGGTTCTGCAGTAGTAATATTAATGGGAGTAAATGACCTATATCATCCAGATAGTTATATATCTTATATCAATGAAAAATCAGCTTCATGGAAATCAAAAGGAGCAACTACATATTTTGTCTCTGTAAATCCAACAGACGGAAGTTATTCAAATCTAAATAGTGATATAGATACATTTAATCAAAAGTTAAGAAGCGGTTTAACCAATGCCAAATATATAGATACAAACTCTTATTTAAAACAAAATGGATACTCTACAACAGATGGATTACACTATACTAGTGATACTTACAGAAAAATATATAATTATATAAAATCAAATTTATAGCTATATAGACAAATCTATATAGTTTTTATTTCAAAAACAAAGAAAAATGCGATATAATGAAAAAGTAAGGGAGGAAATACAATGAAGAAAATAATGGATGGAAATGAAGCTTGTAGCTACGTATCTTATAATTTTACAGATGTAGCAGGAATTTATCCAATAACACCTGCCTCTCCAATGGCAGAACTTACAGATAAATGGGCCAGTGAAGGTAAGAAAAACTATTTTGGAATGCCAGTAAAAGTTGTAGAAATGGAATCAGAAGCAGGAGCAGCTGGAATGGTTCATGGATCTTTACAAGCCGGTTGTCTAACAACAACTTATACAGCTAGTCAAGGTCTATTATTAATGATTCCTAACATGTATAAAATAGCAGGAGAATTATTACCATGTGTAATTAATGTTGCTGCTCGTTCACTAGCAACTCATGCTTTATCCATATTTGGAGATCATCAAGATATTTATGCCGTAAGAGGAACTGGTTTTGCTATGCTAGCATCTTCTTCTGTACAACAAGTAATGGATTTAACAGGGGTAGCACATTTATCTGCTATCAAAGGTAGAGTCCCATTCGTAAACTTTTTTGATGGATTTAGAACGAGTCATGAACTACAAAAAGTAGAAGTAATTGATACTGATAAATTAAAAGATTTAATTGATAAAAAGGCATTACAAGAATTTAGAGATAGAGCTCTAGACCCACAGAATCCTGTCACAAGAGGTACATCACAAAATGAAGACATTTATTTCCAAGCAGCAGAAGTAAGAAATACTTACTATGATAAAATCCCAGATATAGTAAACGATTATATGCAAGAAATTAATAAAATCACAGGAGAACACTATGCTCCATTTAATTACTATGGTAGTGAAACCGCCAACAAAGTAATTGTTGCCATGGGAAGTGTATGTGAAACCATCAAAGAAACACTAGAATATTTAGGAAAGAAAAGAAATGATTTGGGATTATTAGAAGTACATCTATATCGTCCATTTAGTGCTAAGTATTTCTTGAAAGCATTACCAAAATCAGTAAAGAAAATCGTAGTATTAGATCGTACAAAAGAACCAGGATCAGCAGGAGAACCTTTATACCTAGATGTTGTAAAAACAATCAAAGAAGTAGAAGGAAAAGTAAAAGTATTAGGTGGTCGATATGGTCTATCAAGTAAAAATACAACGCCAGCTATGATCAAAGGAATCTATGAATATATGGATAAAAAGGATGCCCATACAAACTTTACTGTAGGAATTGAAGATGATGTAACTAATTTATCTATTGAATATGATAAAGATTTCCGCCTACCAAATCAAAATGTAGAATTCTTAGTCTATGGATATGGTAGTGATGGAATGGTAAGTGCCTGTAAAGATATTATGAAATTAACAGGAACATATACAAGAGCCTATGTACAAGGATATTTCCAATATGATTCTAAAAAATCAGGCGGAATTACAATGTCACATTTAAGAATGGGAAATAAACCAATTAAAGCTGCCTACTACGTAGAAAACCCAAGCATGGTAGTTTGTACCAAAGAATCTTATTTACAAAAATTAAAAATGTTAGATAAAATTAAAAAGAATGGAATTTTCTTATTAAATACACCAAAGACAAAAGATGAAGTATTAAAAGAAATGACATCTCATGACAAAAAGATTCTTCAATCTAGAAATATTAAATTCTATATCGTAGATGCAAGTAAAATTGCAGCCGATAACGGTATCTCAGGTAAAATTAGTGCCATTATGGAAACATTAATCTTTAAATTAGGTAAAATTATGGATTTTGACTTTACAGTCCAAAAGATAAAAGAGTCACTAGCAGCAAAATTTGCGAATAAGAGTGGTGGAATTGTAGAGAAAAATATTAAAGCTATGGAATTTAGTATCAATAGTTTAGTACAAGTAAAATTACCTGTAGTAGATTATGTAGAAGAATTTCCTAAGAAAAAAGATATGTTTGAAATTATCAGTAGTATGGAAGGAGATACCTTACCAGTAAGTAGTTTCTTAAAAAATCCTGATGGTACATTTGAGGCTGGTACAACAAAAAGAGAAAAGAGAAGTATATCTGACTTTATTCCATGTTTTAATAGTGAAAACTGTATTTCCTGCAATCTTTGTTCACTAGTTTGTCCACATGCTGTAATAAGACCATTCTTACTAGATGAAAAAGAAGTAATGGATGCACCAGACAGTCTAAGAGAAAAGTTAATACCTGCAAATATCAAGGACCAAAACTTAATGTATACAATTGGTGTTAGTGTACCAGATTGTACAGGTTGTGGACTATGTGAAAATATTTGCCCTGGTAAAAAGGGTGCCAAGGCTATCGTTATGAAAATGAAAGAAGAACTAGAACAAGATAAATTAAAAGAAGAATATGAATATCTATTTAATGAAGTAACAGAAAAAGATGTTATGCCAACAACAACTGTAAAAGGTAGTCAGTTTAAAACACCAAAATTTGAATTTTCTGGTGCTTGTGCTGGATGTGGAGAAACACCATATCTAAAATTGTTGACTCAATTATTTGGAGACAGAATGATAGTGGCAAACGCTACTGGATGTTCTTCTATTTATGGAGCATCAACACCATCTATGCCTTATTCTATTCCATGGGCAAATTCACTATTTGAAGATAACGCTGAATTTGGTTATGGTATGAAAATTGCCGATGAAACAATCAAAGCAAGAATTAAAAATTTAATTACAGAAAACATAAAAGATGTAAAAAAATCACAACAAGAAACATACAAGAACTATGTAGAAAACATTACTATGGAAACAGCAGATGAATTACTAAAAGTAATTGATGAAACAAAAATAGAAGAATTATTGCCACTAAAGAACTTTATCAGACCAAAATCAGTTTGGATGATAGGAGGAGATGGTTGGGCATACGACATCGGTTACAACGGAATTGATCATGTTCTAGCAAACAATGAAAATGTAAATATTTTAGTCCTAGATACAGAAGTATATTCAAATACTGGTGGTCAAGCTTCAAAATCAACAAGAGAAGGTGCTGTTGCAAAATTTGCCGCAGCAGGAAAAGAAACTGCGAAAAAAGATTTAGCAAAAATTGCTCTAACATATCCACACGTATATGTCGCAACAATCTCACTAGGAGCTAATCCACAACAAGCAGTAAAAGTATTACAGGAAGCAGAAAGTTATAATGGACCATCCATTATTATTGCTTATGCACCATGTATTGCTCAAGGCATTATCAAAGGAATGAAAAACTCCATAGCAGAAGAAAAAGAAGCAACCCATTCAGGTTACTTCCCAATCTTCCACTACAATCCAGAAACAAAAGAATTTAAAATGGATAGTAAAGGAGACTTCTCAAGATATGAAGAATTTATCCTTGGAGAAGATAGATATCGTTCCCTAGAAAAACTATCTAAAAACTACAAACAACTACTAACAAAAAACAAAGAAAATGCCGAAGCTAGATATGAGTATTATGAGTCTTTAGCTAATAAAGGACAAGAATAAAAGGTCATCGTGACCTTTTTTCTTTTGTATGATAAAATAAAAATAATAGGATGTGATTATAATGAATGAAAATATAAATGAACGATATCCAGATAAACCATATACAACAATAGTAGGACAAGCAGCATGTAAAATGCTTTATGGTACAACTATACCACCAAAAGAATATGATGGAATACCAATTTCTAAAGAATTCAAGTACCATGGAGGAAGCCGATGATATAAAAACCTTAAAGCCTGAGAATAATGATTATTATTGTATTGCACATACAGAAATTTAGGACAGGTTAAGAGTTTATGGAACAGACTCTGGAAGAATAGATGCAAAATGCTGTGAAGAAAGTAGAGTTCATACCGGTTTTAATAAACCGTCATCGCCACAAGCAAAAAAAGTACAGCAAAGAAATGATATAGCATTCAAAAATGCAATGACATTTGGTACTGGGTACATGCTTGATAATTTTGATGAAAAGATTGAAGAGATGGAAAAAGCTAAACAGAATGATGCAAGGCAAAAGCAATCGTCAGTATCAGATAATAATCAACCAGATCCACTAGAAACTTTAAGTGCAAATCTTTCAGAAATCAATAATGCCTCATCAGAAAATGGTTTAGACCCTGAAATGTTTCCAAGCCATGAACAACAATCTACAGACTATACACAAGAAAAACCACAAGGACACAGAAGATAGTTTATAACGAAAAAAGAAGCCCCCGGCAAAGGGCTTCTTTTACTTTTCATCTAAGAGGTTGCACCCCCTGAAGGGCAACCTCTAAAAAGAATAAAAAGGGGTTGGCTAGTGTGATACTAGCGACCAATTCGCCTAATTCCGAATTGGTAGTTCCTATACTAACCGAAAGTACTTAATTTGTCAATAAAAAAGTGAAAAAATTTTGAAAAAAAGCAAAAAAATAAAAACTATTAGCAATCTTTTATAAAATATGATATAATATGCAGCAATTCAAGAAAAGACTAAGCAAAATACAAAAAAACATACAGATAAAATAGAATAAAGAAAAGTGTATAAAATTGTAAAAAAGATTGGAAAATGTCAGTCAAAATATGTTATAATATGCAAGAAGGAAGTGATCGAGTGGCAGAACTAAAAGACGTAAAAGGTATAGGACCGAAATCTCTTGCTTTATTAAATAAAATAGGAATTTACACCGTAGAAGATTTAGTAACTCATTATCCATTTCGCTATGAAATATTAGAAAGAAACAACTTACAAGAAGTAGAGGATGGAGAAAAAATTGTTATTGATGGACGAGTAGAAAGTGTACCAATTTTAATGCGATTTAAGGCTGGACTAAATAAGATGAACTTTAGATTAGTTACTCCATCTGGAGTAGTAGGAGTTTCTATCTTTAATAGAGCTTTTCTAAAAAGCCAATTAGCAGTTGGTACAGGGGTTACAGTAATAGGAAAACTAGACAAAAAGAAAAATGTAATTACTGCAGCAGATATCAAACTAGAAACACTTTCTAATAAAGTAAAAATAGAGCCAGTATATCATGCAACTAGTGGCCTTACAAACAAAAATATTTCTACATATATTAATATGGCACTATTACAATTTGGAAAAGAAATACCAGATTATATTCCAGAAGAATATATAGAAAGATATCACTTTTCTAATAAGAAAACATCTCTAAACTTAATTCATAATCCATCAACAGAAGAAAAATTAAAAGAAGTAACCATTCGACTAAAATATGAGGAACTATTTGCTTTTATGTTTAAAATAAATTATTTAAAAATAGAAAATAAAAAGAAAAAACAAGGTTTAGAAAGAAAGATAGATAGAGAAAAATTACAAGAATTTATTAAAAATTTACCATTTGAATTAACAAATGATCAATTAACTGCAACCAAAGAAATAGTAGATGATTTAGAAGCAAATCATAGAATGAATAGATTGCTACAAGGTGATGTTGGTAGTGGTAAGACAATTGTATCTTTCTTAGCTATGGTAGCCAATCACTTGAGTGGTTTTCAAAGCGCATTAATGGCTCCAACAGAAATTCTAGCAACACAACATTATCACAATTTAGAAAACTTTTTAAAGGGAACTGACATCAAAATAGCTTTATTGACGGGTTCTACCTCAAAGAAAGATAAACAAAAAATCTATGAAGAATTAAAAGATGGAACAATCAGTATGATAGTGGGTACTCATGCTTTAATTCAAGAAGAAGTAGAGTATCATAATTTAGGTTTAGTAATTACAGATGAGCAACATCGTTTTGGTGTTCATCAAAGAGCAAATCTTCAAAATAAAGGTAAAAAACCAGATGTTTTATACATGAGTGCAACACCAATTCCAAGAACTTATGCTTTAACAATCTTTGGAGATATGGATGTCTCTACTATTAAAGAACGTCCAAAGGGTAGACAAAAAATTACAACAGTTGTAAAGAAAAATAGTGAAATAAAAGATGTACTCGAAATGATGTATAAAGAATTAAAACAAAATCATCAAGTATATGTAATTGCTCCATTAATTGAAGAAAGTGAAAATTCAGATTTAACAACAGTATGTAAATTAAGAGACCAAATGAAATTAGCCTTTGGCGAACATTATAAAATCGATATTGTTCATGGAAAAATGGCTAGTGCTGCAAAAGATATGATTATGGAACAATTCTCAGAAAATAAAATTCAAATATTAATTTCTACAACAGTAATAGAAGTAGGAGTAGATGTTCCTAATGCTACAACAATGGTTATTTTTGATGCAGACCGTTTTGGACTATCTACCTTACACCAATTACGTGGTCGTGTAGGAAGAGGAAGCTCAAAATCACAATGTATTTTAATTAGTGATAGTGATGCAGAACGCTTAAAGATTATGGAACAGGTTGATGATGGATTTAAAATCAGTGAAGAAGATTTTAAACTTCGTGGACATGGAGATTTATTTGGAACGAAACAAAGTGGAGATATGTCATTTAAAATAGCAAATATTAGATCTGACTACAAAATCTTATTACAAGCGAAAAAAGATTCTAAAGAATATCTATTGAATAAAGAGACAGATAATGATCCACTAAAAATTAGATTAATCGAATCTATTACAAAAGGATAATACAACTATGGTATTATTCTTTTATTTTGCTATAATAAAACTAGGTGATGGTAATTGAAAGAAAAGATCAAAACGACAGATGACATATTAAAATATATAAAACAAAGTCTATATTTAATTAATTCAGAAAGAGTAGAAGACTATAACACTACGATATTGATAAATGTAACTACAGAACAACCCTTAAATTTAAATTTACAAAAAATATCAATAACGAAAGGAAAACAAAATATAGAAGAAACTCAAAAAGAAATTATAAAGCAATTAAATGAACAAGAAGAAATAAAAGCCTATTCTTTTTTACCAACAGGATTAGGACACTATCAAACAATAAAAGAATTAATAAATAGACTAATAAGGCAATCTACAATAAAAGAGAAAAAATATATTTATGTAGAAATTAATACAGTAGAAACAATAGAAAAGAGTATAGAAAATCTAATTAAAGAATTAAAAAATACTCAATTAATGATTCTAAATCAAATGACATGTTATTATTGGCAGCAACAAGAACAACAAAGTACTTGGAAAATACGGCCTCCAAAAGAAAATGAATATTCAAAATTTATTCATATGTCTAAAGATTACCCAACTCTATATAGAAAAAGTAGACCAGATATCTTTGATATAAGAGTATCCTATCCAAAAGAAGAATATAATAAATTGTGTAATCCACATAGTTTGCAAATTTTATTAGTATATGAAGAAAACAATCAATTACTAGGCTTTATTGAAGGAAAAATAATTTATACAGACAAACTAGAAACATTAAGAGGAAATAGAGTTATGAATATTGAAAAACTATTTGTGGTAAAAGAAAAAAGAAGACAGCATATCGCAACAAAATTATATAAAGAAATACTTGCAATTTCCCAAAAAGAGCAATGTGATCGAGTAACAGTAACTGTCTATAACTTTACATCTGAAGCAAAGAATTTTTTTGAATCACAAAATTTAAAAGTCTTGTCATATCAATATGAAATAAGTGTTCCTAAAAAATAGGACTGTCAATAGACAATAGAATTTATCAAAATGCAATTGACTTTTTATAGATTATACCTTATGATTAAGATGCGTGATACATATCACGCCGATATCTCTCACGGTGTTTAAATGTGAGAGTATATTCAACCGACCCCCCGGAAGGAGCCGCAAGGCTCCACTTTTTTTTATTTAATGATATAATATTAAATAATAACTAATAAAGAGGTGTTTTGTAATGTACATTTTACATAGTGTTAAAAAATCTGACTTTGATATAAACAAAAGATATTATGGAAATGAAAGTATAGAAAAGTTTGGTTTTATTCATTGTTCAGATATAGATACATATTATTTAGTAGCCCCAAATTTTAAAGACGAACAAGAAAAACGTCT
>USGP01000031.1 GCA_900554315.1 uncultured Mycoplasmatota bacterium | reverse complement strand
AGCAGTCGGATTCATAAAAACAAAGCATAAATCTGGATTTTCTTTTTTTCCTCCAAAATAAATAGAATTTAAATTTTTATCTCCATATTTTCGTTGTAATTTATCGTATTGCTTATATAATTCTTCTAACATATATATCCTACTTTCCACATATTTCTTGGTATGTTTTTTTCATATATTTTTTGTTTAAAATATAATCTTCTCCATGAATGGATAGGTCAGTTAAAACTCGTTCAAAAAAATCTTTGGTTCGTTTATCTACTTGAATAGTTTCTAATTTTTTATGCCAATACTGTAATGGTTGAGCATTGGTGTATTTTTCTTTTTGGTAACCTTTTCCTGCAGCAATTCTATCACAGATACTTTCTACAGCATATTGGTATGGCATCATAATCGGTTTGTTGTTGTCAATCCAGTATTCTGTATGATGTGGATTTCTTCCTCGATGATGAAGACAGGCTAGACTTTTTCCTGTTTGGTTTCTGGCGTTTGTAATTGGGGATACTTTTCCATTATAAAAGATGGCTCCTTCTATAAATTCAGTTGGGGTATATTTTGATAAGTCATGGGTCAAGCCTCTCCAATATAGGCCACACTTAAAACAAAGTTTTCTAACTCGTCTTCTATGAGATGTTACAGTCATGAAATGTTTTAGGATATGCATATACATCACTTTCTTTTACCAACGCTTATTTTTAATCGGCCCACAAATTTTTTGGTAGGCATTTTGCATATATTTTTTATTTAAAATATAATTTTCACCATGAATAGCTAAATCGGTTAAGACATGTTCAAAAAAATCTGCTGTTTTGGGATGAACTCTTGTTGTGGATAGTTTCTTGTACCAGAAGGTTAATGGTTCTCTAGTATCGTAATCTTTCTTATGATAAGTTTGCCCTGCTGCTATTTTATCACAGACACTTTCTACTACATATTTATATGGCATCATAATTTCTTCTTTTCCATCTATCCAATATTCTGGATGGTGAGGATTTCTCCCTTTATGATGTAACCAAGCTTCACTTTTTCCTGTTTTCTTTCGACATTCTGATATTGGAGAACGGGTTCCTACATAATATTTAGCTCCTTCTATAAATTCAGTTGGAGAATATTTTGATAAATCGTGGGTCAACCCTCTCCAATATAGGCCACACTTAAAACAATTTTTCATTACTCTAAACCGATAAGAAGTTATTGTTATAAAATGTTTTATTACGTGCATATGTTTTCCTACTTTCTAGTTCAAATTATAACATAAAAAAGCATGATTTTCATCATGCTATCTATTATTCTTGTTCAAATATATCAAAGCGATCTGCTTTTAAATATTCATCTTTAATGGCTTTTTTCAATTCTGTATCCATTGAAGTATCATATCCAAAGAATACTTGGTCACCTACAATTAGACATGGTACTCCAGATGGAGTTTCATCTAATTTCTTTAATGTACTATCCATTAACTCACTATTATCTTGATTATACCATACTTCAAAAGTATATAAATCAAAATAAGAATCATATTTTTCTGGTAAATTATCTAAGAAATTAATTAGTTCTTCACAATGTGGACAACCATCTCCATAGAATAAATAAACATTTAATTTTTTAGCATTGTGTTTAATATCTTTTTCTGTTTGTTCTGTAAGTATTCTTTTTACTTCTTTAGGCTTGTTTCCACTTATTATTAAGGCAATTGCAGCAATCACAATGATAATACAGATTCCTATGATTAAAAATAATGTTTCTTTTTTATTTGTACTTTGTGTTTTTTCTGTAGTCTCTTTTTTATTATTCTTTGCCATACTTCACTGTCCTACCCTTCTATGTATTTTCCTGTCTTATATATTGTATCATTAATTTGTAGATAAATGGAATACTTTCCTGATAGATTTTCTTTATTTATGTATTTTGTAACAACAATTCCATTTTTATTTTCTTCTTCGGTAAAGATATCTACACACATAGCCGTATATGGTTTTTTACTGATTGGAACATTGTATTCTTTTATTTTTCCATTTTGATATAAAATAACTTTTACTTCTGTTTCTCTAGTAAATCTTCCTTTTACTGTTAATCTGTCTTCTTCGTTGGTTAAAGTGATATCATGTGATTGATATTCTTTATCTATTTTTTTAGCATTGGTAATAAAACCGAATCTTGTTTTATCTACTTTAGTTTCTCCTAAAGTTCCTTTTGCTTTTGGCGTTTCTTTTTGATATTCATCTTTTCCATATAGAGGCATTTTCTCTACTCGATAATTGTTAGTTGAAAGTTTTATTTCAAATATTACTTCATCATCTAGAATTTCTACAGTGTCATTTACTAATTTGTCTGCTCCCCCTAATCCTGCTGGTTGATTAGAATTTTTACCATCTACGTAAACAATTCCTCCTGAGTGAACAATATAGTGATCTTTTGCTAGATAATCAACATCAGAAATATATGGTGAATAAAATTCACTACCTCTTTCTTTTCCATATTCCCATACTTGTTCTATGGTCATCTTTTTGGTATCTATTTTGTACATTACACCTCTAGAATAGCTATCTTCTGCACTAACATAGTCTTTCTTTATTTTAGATTTATTATTACCATTATCAAAAATGAATACATATCCTTCTGGTGTAATCATAGCGGCATGTTGACTCCATTGCCATTCAAAATTTTTTCCTACTGGTGTAAAGAAATATTTTTGGTATTCTTCACTCCAATTTGTTGGATCTCCAATAATCCAATTTAATTGTTCTGTATCATAATCAATATTAATTACAGCGTCTTGGTGTCTTCCAGATAATGTAATGGAATTTGTTTTCTCATCATACCAAACTGAATTATTATGGAACCAGTCATATTCTACCCAATTTTCACTTTTTCCATCTTCCATGTTTAAAATATCTTTTAAGTCTATTGTTTTTACAATATCTCCTGTTTTTCTATCTAATTCTACAATATAATCCTCTACTGTTCCAGCTTCATTGTTGAAGTCATCACTTGCGACTAATAAATTACCATTAGGCATTTCAAAGTAATCGTGATGGTATCCTCCTGGCAAGCTATATTCCACATATATTTTACCTAACATATCCATTTCATATAATCCTGTCAAATAATATGGTTGGTTAACTACTCTTTCAGTACTTACTAACAAATGGCCATTTTCAAGACGATTGATTTCCCAGGTAGCAGTGTGAGATAAATACCATCTTACATCTCCATTGGTATCATAAGCACAAGTATATCCACCACTAGATGGTGTAAAGAAATATAAATCATTCGTTAATTTATCCTCTTCTTTTTCTACTGATGTTGGTAGAATAAAATCTTCTGGTAATGGGCTCGTGGTAATTGTAATTTCTTTTTTGGTATTTCCATATTCAATTGTTACTTTATTTTTCTTGTCTGGATATAGTCCATATATTGCTAAATAATGTTCTTTTGTTTTTTCAAATGTATGTGTATAAGTGGTTAATTCATCTTCTCCTTCAATGGTTACTTTTGGAGATACCTCTTCTTTTGTTTCAAACATCACTAATGCCGTTAATGGGGAATTATTGTATGGATCTACTACTATTTTAGGATCTTCTATTGTGTAGCCTTCTGCATTATAATTCTTTTCTAATTTTTCTTGTTCTGTTCTTAGACTTGGTGTTATTGCTAAAAGATTGGTTTCTGTTGATTTATGATTGAGTATTAAAAGTGATATGATTATTCCTATTACGATTATAGTTATAATTACTAATACCCATTTTTTCTTAGTATTTTTCTTTTGTATCTTCTTTTTTACCATAATTTTCTCTCCTTTTTTTCAGTATAACTCTTTTTCTTTATAAAAAAAATAAACGTACCGTTTAATTTAGTAAACGATGCGTTTAGTTACAACTACCTGTTAATTGTAATGGTATTTTATAAGTTGTTATTTTATTATTTTCATCTTTTGCATTAATGCTAATGTATAAATTACTGTTTTTAATATTACTATTGGTACAAGAGAAATTTTCTACTTTAAATTCTGTACTTTTTAATAATTCGGTTAAAGTCTGTGGAATATTCTTTTCCTTTAATGATCCACATTGAGATACTTTTTCTTCTAAATTATCGTGGCTTTCATATAAAATACACTCCATACTTACATATTTTTCTTCTTTTTCTTTTTCTAAATATTCAATGTTTGATATATAGATAGAATTTTTATCTTTGGAATATGCAGCTACTCCACTGACATTAAATTTTTTGCTAGTCGATGTTACATCTGTAAAACTATAATCTTCTTGGTTCATTGTATATAGTACAATTCCTAGTAAGATTACGATAAAAATTAAAATACTTATTATGATTAGCATTATGTTCTTTTTTTTATTTTTCTTTTCTTTTGTTCCATTGATAATATTATCAATTTCTACATGAAATTCTGTGCTTATTTTATGCATAATTTCGATATCTGGTATTCCCCTACCATTTTCCCATTTTGAAACTGCTTGAGCAGTTACGTTTAATTTATCTGCGAATTCTTTTTGTGTTAAATTATGTTGTTTTCGTAGTTCTAAAATGAATTTTCCTATTTTTTCTTGATTCATACTGCTTCAAGCTCCTTTCTTCTATTATAACATTTTTAAAAAACTTGTATATAAAAAAGAAGAGTTATCTCTTCTTACGATTGACAGTAACTGGGTCGACATGAATAATGGTTAAAAATACTTCTGGCATACTTTTTGTTACTTCTTTTTCCAAGTGATTCGCAATTTTATGACTTTCAAATGTTTTTAGGTTACCATCTACTTGAATGGTAAAAAAGATTTGATATTGGTATCCTACTGGAGCAGAATGAAAGTTTGTCATTCCTAGGACATTGTCATGGCTCATAACAATCTCATATACTTTTTTCTTAGTATTTTCATCCATAGATTTATCCATCAAAATGTCATAGCTTTCTTTAAAAATAGAAATTCCTGTTATAATAATCCAAATGGAAATAATAAATCCTACTACACCATCGATAAAATATATTCCTATATACCCAAATAAAATAGCAATTAAGTTTACTGTTGTTACAATACAGTCATTTCTGTGATCGATACAGTTTGCTTTCATTAATAAATTATTATATTTTTTAGCTATTTTTTTCGTATACATGTATAATGCAAACTTTGTTATTATTGTTATGATACAGATAATAACTAACCAAATTGAAAAAGTAAATTCTTCTTGATTAATTAAAGATTTTATGGAGTCTATAGCAACGGTTAACCCCATTACCATCATAGCAATACTAATTAATAAAGAATAAATATATTCAGCCTTTCCATGACCTAAGTTATGATCTTCGTCTGATGGACGAGAAGCAATCTTATTACCAATTAAAGTCATAAAAGAAGAAAATATATCTCCTGCACTATTGGTAGCATCAGCAATCATAGCCCTACTTCCTGTTAAAAATCCTATGAATGCTTTTAAAATAAGTAATATAATATTTCCAACTATTCCTAAAATACTTGCTCTATTTGCTTGTTTATAACGATCCATTTTTACCCTTCCTTTTGTGCCATATCATTATACTACTTTTTCTTAGTTTTTACTACTCCTTTTTCTTTAGAATTTAGTGCTTTATAAATTGATCCATTTCGATATTGTTTATCAGCTGTTACTTCTTTTTCTATATCAATAAAATCTGGTATTACAATCTCTTGATTTTGTGAAGTTATTTCTATTTCTAGCATTTTTAATCCATGTTCAAAAATATCTAGACGAAAATATTCATTTTGATATTCAAAACAATATCTTGTTTTTCTAATTGGAATTTCTTCTGTAGGATAATATCTATTATATTCTTCTTCTGTTATTTGTCTTTGGGTTGTAATTCTTTCATTATTGATATCTGTATCTATTTTAGTAATGACTGTATATTTTACGTCATCTTCTTTTCCTGTCTTTCTATAAATATATTCTACTTTTCCACTTTTCATCATGTATTGTTCAATATCTAGTTTTACTAATTTAATTTCTTCTATTTTGGTTAAATCAATATTTTCTACTAGGTATTTTCTTTGGATTTGAATTGGATATGGTTTGGAAAGACTATGATAGATTTCTCTGATTACTTTTCCTATTTTTTCTTCGAAGGATGTTTCGTTTCCTATGATAGTTAATTTTTCATGGCCTAACCAGGAGTCTAGTGTCTTTTTATCTTGCTCTCGCGCTTGTTCTTTTGTTTCTGTTCTAGCACTATTGTTGTCTAAAGTATAGAATTCTTCTTTTCCTAATGCTGCAGTTCGTAGGTGAATAACTAAATCATAACGATTCATTAATTGTAGGTCTGTAGTACCAAACTGACTTAATATTTTTTGCCATTCTTCTTTGGTTACATAGGCCTTATCATCTAATACTCCTCTATCACACAATATAATCGTTTGAGCAGCACTTTTTGAAGCAGTCTCTTCTGCTAAAGATTCTAATGTCATTTGTAATGTAATGACTTGGCTTTGAAAGTCTAATTTACTTAATGCATAATTTCCAAAGCAACGAATACCACTATTAATCAATATAGTAGCAGCCTCAGGTACAATTAATACTTGGTATCCTTTCTCAGTAAATTCCTTTTCTATTGCTTGTATAGATGTTGTTTTACCTGCACATGGACCTCCTGTTAAAACTATCTTTTTAGGTTTCATTCTTTTCTCCTTCCTTTACTATAAACTTCTTTAAAAAAGCAACTTCCACAAAGTGGTACATATTCTACCTCTTTGTGCTTTCCATCAATTTCTATTTCATCTCCTTCCATGGTAAAGGTACCATTTACTTTCCTAGCATTAAATTTTGCTGGTGCTCCACAGATACATAATGAATTACTGTCTAACTCTATTATTTCATCTGCTAAAGCAAGTAATCTATTAGAACCTGGAAATAGTTCTCCTTTAAAATTTGATTTTAACCCAAAACAAGTTACTGGTATTTTGGTCTTTTTATTTATCTCCCATAAGTCTTCTACTTGACTTGGCTCTAAAAATTGAGCTTCATCTACTAATATATGATTGCAGTACCAAATCTTTTTAATATATTTTTCAGAAAACAAACTATCTTTTTTGTCTAGTAAAATATCTACAGGTCTTTTTTCTTTTTTTCGATTGATAATCTGTTTTTCACCTTTGGTATCTGTTGCTGGTTTTATAACAATAACACTTTGTCCATTTTCTTCTAAATCATGAATCTTTTGAAATATTCTAGTCGTTTTACCACCTTTCATGGCACTATAATAAAAGATAAATTTTTCTTGCATATTACTTTTCACTTTCTTCTTTAAATTTATAAATTTTTGCTTTCTTTTTTCCTTCAAAAACTTGTTCTTCTTCAGTTGGAACAATTTGATTCATACTAAGTATTTTTTTACGGAAATTACGTCTATCTAATTTTTTGTTTAAAATACATTCATATATTTTTTGCAGTTCTGGTAATGTGAATCCTTTTGGAAAAAATACTTTTAGTATGTCTGTTGTTAAAATTGATTTTTTTAATGTCTTTATTGCATCTTCTATAATCTCATTATGGTCATATGCTAATTTTGGTATTTCTTCAAGTGAAAACCAGGCCGCATTACTGGTTTTTAAGGTGTCTTTTAAAATATTTACTTTGTTAATATCTACCATTCCAATATATCCTACAGCAATCATTCTCATGACTGGTGATCTATCTTTTTTCCCGAAGACATTGGATAATTTTACTTCTGTATTTTTTAGTCCTGTTTTTTCATAGATTTCTCTATTTAATCCATCTTCTAAGTCTTCATCATTATACAAAGCACCGCCAGTTAAGGCCCAGTAGTCTTTGAATGGTTCATTCTTTCGTTTGATTAATAATACTTTTAATATTCCTTTTTCAATGGTAAATATTGTTGCAATAACATGAATTCCTTGATTTTTATACTTTGCATTGTTTACTTCCATAACCTTATCCTTTCTACAATTTTATTATATGCGTATTAACATACGCTTGTCAATTTATTTTAAAAAAAAAGAAAGATTTTTAATCTTCCTTTTGATATTCTGGATGCTTTTTTAACCAGTGATCTACATAACTACAACTTGCTATGATTTCTTTATTTTCTTTTTGAAATTTTTGGATTACTGTCTCTACCATCTTAGAAGCAATCTGTTGTCCTTGATAATCTGGATCTACATATGTATGATAGATATCTACTTGATTATTATCTAATTCTTTAAATTCTACTTCTCCAATTTCTACTCCATCTTGTTCATATACTAATCTATTTTCTTCAAATTTCATATTATTTTCCTTTCTTTTGAGCTATTAATAATTCTCCTAAATTTCTATTCTTATGAGTGCTTGATATACTTGTTAAATAAGTATTCCAACTTGTATCATTTATTTCTGTTATCCCATCTTTTTCTAATTCCTCGAATTCTGGTATGGTTGCTGTTCTTACTTGTATATAGGAAGGATCTACTAAAATTTTTTTATCACTTGGTGTTGAATATTCTGCAATTATAATAGTATGTGTAATTCCTATTACATCATCTAAATCTATTAAAGTATTATCAATTCCATATTCATCTAGTTTAGATTTTATTTCTGTAATTAAAAAGTTAGAAAACATTCCTAGGTCTTGGGAGAGTTCCATGATATCTTCTCTTTCACCTAAAGTAATATTTTTTATGATACTTTTTATCTGTTTATCATCTTCGGGCTCTATATGTAACATTTCATTATAAAGACCTTCCATTTTCCTCCAACCTTTCCTATATTTGCCTATATTATATCATAAAAAAAATACTGAATACTCAGTATTTTATTGTTCTTTGTTTTTCCGTTGTTTCTGGTATTAAAATGGTTTCTTGATTTTGTTTTGTTCTAATATAATAATTGGCAATTTTATAGGCTTGGTGAGCATAATTTTCTTCTTGTATATTCAATTTCATTTCTCTTGCTAATCGTCTATTTATACAGTCTTTTTCTCTATGTCTATATGCCAAACTTACAAATGAATGATAGGTCTTGATTCCCATATCTAAATTATTTCTTGCAACATCTACATAAAACTGAGAGAATGGTTGGTACATCTGTTGATATATTATTTCTTTACTTTCTCTATCTGTTGCCGTTGATAATTTATTGATTGCTTCAGCAATCATTTCCTTATATAAAAAAGTCCCTGTTTCGTTTAAAGAAAAGCCTAATTCTTCTAATAAATATAAAATATCTAAATCTTGTTTTTGATAATCTGTTAAGTCATATTGATCAAAACCATAAATTCTGCCAGACCAATATATTTCGTGTAATCTATCATAAAGCCAAGGGCAATGATTTAGTCTATGAATAGAAGTATCTAATGTTAGGAGTTCTGTTTGTTTTTTCTTTTTCATGTTTTCGCCTCTTTTCTATTCTATGCTTCACCAAAGAAAAAAGCACAGAAATTGCTTTCTTATAAGCGACTCCGTGCTTTTTATCACTCGTGTAGGCTTGATTACCCGAGGTAGCTCGTATTAAATACTATACCTCCTCGCTTGCGTTCTAAATTATAACATATTATATTGTCTTTGTCAATTTTTGTGATATACTATAAGGGCTTAGGGAGGTTAATAATTATATGAATAATGAACAAAAACTAGCACGTGTTATAGAATATGAACAATTATTAAAAAGTGTTGGTTGCAAAACTGTGTTTAAAGGAGGAGAAAATCAAGGATTTCAACGTTTGATGTTTGATCCTAATTCCGGTGTTGTTTTTTCTGTAGAAGCGATCCCTAGAATAGGCAGTGTTGAAATTCGTACTTCTAACTCTCAGAAAAACGAATTCCCAACAAATTCTATTTTGTATGGTATTTCAAAAGAAGTTCCTTTATTTTCTCAATATAAAGAAGAAAACTATTGGGATTTGCCAGTTATTTCTATTGAAGAAGAATATCATTTACCAAGTTGTCCTCCAATGTATGCTAGAGTTTTAAACTTACCTGGTGCTCCTGTTGATGCAGATGAAGCATATTATCAAGTTGGGCAGATTCCAGGTGTTGATGATGAAGTTCTTAAACAAGAAGAATTAAAATATCTAGATGATGTTGAAAAATATAATCAAGTGGCTAACGAAATTATACATAATAAGATGGAATTTTTACCTAGTTCCATTCAACAATATTATGATTATCATTCAGAAAAAAGAAAAGATATTTATGGTTTGCCAAAACAAATAAGAAGATAGTTTTGCTATCTTCTTTTTATTATGTCCATAACGCCTTGCATTACTTTACCAATACTATCATAAATTGTTATTTCACATATATTATCTAGAGGTGTTTTTTCTTTATTAATTAATACTAAGTGCTTTCCTTTAAAATAGTGAATTAATCCTGCTGCTGGATATACATTTAGAGAGGTTCCTCCAATTATCAAAACCTCAGCGTTAGAAATTAAATGGATGGCTTTTTCTATATCTTTTTCATTTAAGGGTTCCTCATACAATACAACATCAGGCTTTATCATACCGCCACATTCACATCTAGGAATATCATTACTATTAAAGACTTTTTTTGCTTCGTAAAATTTATGACATTTTACACAGTGATTTCTTAATATTGAACCATGTAACTCCACTACATTTTTAGAGCCTGCCATTTGATGGAATCCATCTATATTTTGAGTAATAATTCCTTTTAATAAATTCATTTGTTCTAATTTACTTAGTACTTGGTGAGTAATATTAGGTTTATAGGCTAAACTATTTAATTTTTCTTTATAAAATTTATAAAATTCTTCTGGGTGCTCTATAAAGAAGTGATGGGATAATATTTCTTCTGGTGGATATTTATATTTTTCATAATAGAGTCCATCTTTACTTCTAAAATCTTTTAATCCACTTTCTGTTGATACTCCTGCTCCACCAAAGAAAACAGTACTTTTAGAAGTCTTTATTATGCTTGCTAGTTGTTGTATTTTATTTTCTGGCACCTTTAGTCGCTTCTCTTTCTGTAAATGCTCTATATTCATCCACTACTCTAAACCCTGCTTTACACTGTATTGCAATATTATCTGTTCCTTCTAATGTTCCATACTTTTCTTGCATTGTAGAAAAAATATGATTTATCACTTCTTCTTTTCTCTCAGATGAGGAATCCCATTCTTTTACTTCATCTACTCTTTGTAAACAAATCGCAAGTTGTAAGGTCCTAATTTGGCTTTCAAAGGTCTCATACTTACCTACTCTTTTTAATTCATTTTCTATTTCATCCGCTACAGCAAAAATATCATCAATACTATCATTATCGTGGTAGTTTCTTGCTGAGACACCACTACTTAAATCTCTTCTATAGAAGTAATTTGAAGTATTTACATCTACCACAGTCTCTGCTTCTAAAAACTTAGTCGTACAAAATGCAATATCTTCCCACATACGACCTTTTAAAAACTTATAATTTTTTATAGTATCTTTTCTAAATAACTTGTTACATGGTGATGGACTTTGATTAAAAATAGCATCTTTGTCTTGTGCTGGATGAATTACCTCTGGAATTCCTTTTGAAAAATAACTTAAATCTTTTCCTAGAAATTCTCTTCCTTTTACAAAGCTTAGTCCTGTTGTGATTAATTCTGGAAAATTATATTTTTCTGCTACCTCATATAACTCTTTATACATACCTGGATTTACATAATCATCACTATCTAGGAAAGCAATGTAATCTCCTCCGGCTACTTCAATTCCCCTATTACGTGTTTCACTTTGTCCAACATTTTCTGGATTGTGATACACTTTTATATTTGAATATTTTCTAGCATATTCCTTTAATACTTCCAAACTTTGATCAGTAGAGTTATCATCAATTGCAATTATTTCTATTTCTTTTTCTGTTTGAGCCACTAATGAATCTAAACAATCCCTTACTTCGGTTTCCATATTATAAACTGGAACAATAACACTTACTTTTGGCATTTAATTCACTTCCTTAAAATACTCTAACATAGAGTTATTCATTTTTTTACTACAATTTAAATCTGGTCTTACTACATTAAAGCAATGATATAATTTCCCTTCTTCTTTCTTTTTGCAATAATAACTACTATGTGGGTGATTTATTTTTGTTAACCAAGAATCAAACTCTTTGCAATTCATATAATTTACATCTTCTTCAGCACTCATAATATATATTGGTGGCATGTCTTTATTCCATAATTTCTTTATATCTACATAATTTTCTATTTCTTTGCAGTTGTTTAAAAGCATTCTTCGATTTTCTTTATTAAATGCTTTCATCATTGGTGGGAACATATCGATTGATGCTTGTGTTCCTGTTAATCCTAAAGCTTTTATTTTTACTTTTGGGACTTCTACTTCATAGGCTCTTTGCATTTTTTCATTTTTCCAAAGTAAACTAATTAGCAATACTAAATCAGAACCTGAAGAATCTCCTGTTAAAAAAATTTCTTGTCTATTATATTTTTTTGTTATTTCATTAATTGCAAGCATACAGTCTTGAACTTGCTTTTTTAAATTAGCTTCTGGTAAATAATGATAATTTATGGTTGTAACTGTGTATCCATTTTTAGCAAGATAAGCTGCATAATATTTATTACAACTCTTATCTCCACCAGCAAAAGCGCCTCCATGAATATTAATAATCATTGGTCTATTTTCGGTATTGTTTTCTGTAAAAATATAATCATAGGTGTCTAGAACATCTTTTGTTTTTCGATATGGTATATTTTCTTCTATTTGTACGTCTTTATCCCATATTAAGTCTTTTTGCCTTTTTTCTACACTTTTTAATTGGTTGTCATAAATTTTAAATATTATTTTATTTATTAAACTCATTCTTTCCTCCATTATATATTAAATCTTTTTGTTAACTCTTCTATTACTCTATCATGGCAAAAAATAATTAACCCTAATAATACTAATACATCTAATAATAAACAGATATAAGATAAAATATTTGTTGTTGTTAAATGAAGTATTATCAATAACCCTGGAATTAATCCTATTACACAATCTAGTAATAGTTGTCCTAGAAAACGACTGATATATGAATCTTTTAATACTAGCATTGTAATGCTATTAAATAAAAATATAATTATACATAGTATAGGTATTATATAGGTTGTAATAATTAAACTTTTCGTTAGAAAAAACCAAAGAAAAGTTAATAGTAAGATAATAATAAAATATTTATTCATCTTTTTTAATACATTTTTATATTTCTTTATAATATACAGTACCAATATGTCTACAGTTACTATTCCTAGTAC
>USGP01000030.1 GCA_900554315.1 uncultured Mycoplasmatota bacterium | reverse complement strand
TTTACTAACCAAGAGATTTTAGAAAGATTTTTGGAATATACCGATAGCGATAATAAAGAGCCTGATCCTGAAATAAAAAATGTAATAAAGTTTTATAATAAAGTATATTTAATAAATGATAAATTTTATATTAGTTATAATAACATCGAATATGATATGCCAACAATAGAAAAAGAGAAAAAGTATAGTATAGAAATACCGAAAAAAGATGAAGAAAAAGTTAGTGATTTTATTTATGAAATAAATGAAGATGAACAAGAATATATTGAAAAGATAGAAGAAATTAAAAATAATAATTACAGATACATAGGAGTAAAAATAATGGGAAATACTCCTAGAATAAAAGAGATATTTGAGTGCTTTTGTGCATTTATTAATACAAATAAAGATTATATTTTAACTTCATACGAAAAATATGGAATAAAAGAGAACTTAATAAAGAGCTTTCAACAAATTGTTACGGATACATTAAAAGTCCCTGATTTTAAATCGTTTAGGGATTTAGAATTTTATGAGAATCCCAATTTAAATAATAAATTAATTAAAATCAATCAAACACAAATAATGACTGACATGGTTGAACAAGCACTTGCAGCTCAAAAATGTGAAAAAGAAATAATTGAAAGCAATGGTAAAAGAATAACGGGATATAGGGATATATTTGTTACTGCTCCAACAGGTGCTGGAAAATCTCTAATGTTTCAAATTCCTGCAATATATTTAGCGGAAAAAAGTTCGCTTCTAACGATAATAGTAACCCCTTTAATTGAATTGATGAATGACCAAGTTAGAAATTTACATGAGCGAGGATATTTTGCCGCCGAAAGGTTAAATTCTTCTATTAATCCAATAGAAAAGAAAAATATTGTAAAAAAAGTTTCTGAACAGAAAATCAATCTGTTATATTTAGCCCCAGAAACATTACTATCATATTCAATTGAGCAATTAATCGGTGATAGAAAAATAGGATTAATTATTATCGATGAAGCACATATTGTATCAACGTGGGGAAAAGGATTCAGACCAGATTATTGGTATTTAGGAGCATATTTAGATAAATTAAGAAAAATTAGGAATTCTAAAGGATTAAAAGATGAAAAGAAAAAAATATATTGTTTTCCAATATGTACATTTACTGCAACGGCGGTAAATGGAGGCAAGTATGATGATGTAAGTGACATAAAAATTAGTTTAAATCTACGAGATACCATTACATATTATGGAAAGGTTATAAGAGATAATATAAAATTCGATATTGAAGACTATAGTATGTTTCCAACAAAAAATAGAGATGATTACGAGGAACAAAAAAATAGGACTTTAAAATATAGGCTTGAACAATTTATAAAAAACAATCAAAAGGCTATTGTATATTTTCCTTTTGCAAGTACTGCTAATGCTGCTTACAATGCAAATGAACAAAAAGGCTTTAAATTATTAAATGATTTAAAAGACAATTTTTCAATTTATATAGGTGGAGAAAGTTTAACATCAAATGATAAATTAAGAAATATGCTGAATTTTCGCGATAATAAAAAAAGTATTATGTTTGCTACAAAAGCATTTGGAATGGGAATAGATATAAAAGATATTAGCTGTGTTTATCATTATGCTGCAAGCGGAAATTTAAATGATTATGTTCAAGAGATTGGTAGAGTTGCTAGAAGTAAAAGTATAGAGTATGGAATTGCAAGTGCTGATTATTATGATAGAGATTTAAATTATATGAAAACACTATATGGTATGTCTGCGTTACATAATTATCAAGTTCAAAAAATATTAAGTATTATAATAAATATATATGATGCAAAGAAAAAATATAATTTAATGGTAACCCCAGATATGTTTAAACCAGTCTTTCCAAATTGCAGCGAAGATCAACTTGAAAATAAAATAAAATCAGCATTATTAACAATTGAAAAGGATTTAACAAGTAGATATAGAGGATGCAGACCAATCGTTACACGAGCAAGAAACCTTTTTACAGAGTGCTATGTAGATATTGATAAAGATCAAGAAAATAACATTCTAAATTCGAAGTATGGAAAATATCTAAAGAAAATTAGTAAAGGTAGAGAAAAAGAGTCATATTATAAAGATCAAAATTTAAAAGTTTCTGATTTTGGTGATGTATTTGTTGTAAATTTAAAAGAATTATGGGAAGAAGAAAATAATTCAATAACATTTGGAGAATTTAAATATCATTTAAATAATAATGAAATGGTTTTTGGAGAGTTTCAATCATATATTCATTTAAGAAATAAAATAACAATAAAAATGTTAAATGGAGAAAATTTAAGTGCCTTAAAAGAGATATTATTAGAGGAAGTGGATATTATTTCAAAAGTCTTAAATAACTTTCAAATTTCAGGGCAATATTTTAGTAAAGATGATTTTGCTAACAAATTAAATGAATTTTATCAAGATGAGTTTAAATCAAATATAATAGCAAATTCTTATATTGAAATGTTAGCAGAATATAAAGACGAATATTCACAAAACTTTTATGATCAAAGAACAATTAAAGGCGAAATTAAATATCTAATAACCAAAGGTAGTTTTAGAGGAATTGCAGAAAAAATCATAAATACATCTCATATATTGAAAAAGCTAAAATACATTCAAAGTGAAGAATATACTGCATATGATGCAGCAAAAATAAAATCCTTTAAACGTGATAGTAGATATGATGCAATTAATCTGGCATTATTATTTGGATTAGTTTCTTTTGAAATCTCTGGTGGAAATAAGCCAGAAATATTTATTCGTATAAATAATCCTGACAAAATAAGACAATTTGTTAAAGGAACAGTAAGATACAATAACGCAATCATATATCAGGCCAGAGAAAGGCATAAAAATGATGTGGCCATTCTAAAATATTTTTTTACTTGTTTAAAAACAGATACAGACAGATGGAATTTTATTGAAAATTATTATTTGGGTAGAATTACTACTGACTCAGAAGGAAATATTCAAATTCTTAATGAAGTTGATAAATATGTGTGAATCGATTAAAATAATGAATTACAATCTGGACCTAAAGCTATAGAAAGTTATTTTTTGATTTATTAATAAGAGAATGTAACTGTAGAAATAAAATTTACCCACACAAAATAAAAAACATATGCTATACTATTAATATGAAACCTTATAAAGAGTAGGGGAAGGACTGGCCTTGTGATCCTACAGCAACCTATTAAGTTAGGTGCTAAAGCCTGTATGATAAGGAGCTTAAAACAAGTTCCTAGAACTTGTTTTTTTATTTCCTTTGGTTTCATAGAAGGAGGAAAAAATGAAATTATATTCAAATGAAATTGTCTTTCGTGGACATCCAGACAAAGTCTGTGATCAAATTAGTGATGCCTTATTAGATGCTTATTTAAAAGAAGATAAACATTCTAGATGTGCAATCGAAGTAATGGGAGGAAAAGGTAAAATCTTTATAACAGGTGAAGTAACTTCAACTGCCAAAGTAGATATAGAAAGTGTAGTAAAAAGGGTATTAAGAGATATTGGTTATTCTGATGAATATGAAATTGTAAATAATCTAGGCGCACAAAGTAGGGATATTGCTTTAGGTACCAATGAAAAAGTAGGAGGAGCAGGAGACCAAGGTATGATGTTTGGATTTGCCTGTGATGATACAGAAGAATTACTTCCTACCGCTATGGTCATTCTCCAAAGATTAAGTAGATGGTATGATGAAGAAAGAAAAACATGTCCTTATCTTTATCCAGATGGAAAAGCTCAAATTACTGGATATTACGATGAAGATATGAAACTACAAAAAATCAAATATTTTACTATTTCGTATCAAAATGATGAACAACATCGTGAAGAAATGGATAAAAAAATCAAGAAAAAATGTCGTGAAATATGTGAAGAATATGAAATTGAGATAGAAGAGTTTTTAATCAATCCAACAGGAAAATTCTTAATTGGTGGTTTTACTGGAGATGCAGGACTAACAGGAAGAAAAATAGTAGTAGACAGTTATCAATCATTTGCTAAAGTAGGTGGAGGAGCGTTTAGTGGAAAAGATCCATCTAAAGTGGATAGAAGTGGCGCCTACAAAGCAAGAGAACTAGCCAAACACTATTTAAAAAAATACAACTTAAGATGGTGCACAGTTCAACTAAGTTATGCCATTGGTGTTGTACATCCTCTTGCTATTTATATAGATAGTGATGAAGGAAATATAGAAGTAGATGCCTCTGTTTATGAAGAATGCACCCCACAAAGAATAATAGAAGACTTAAATTTACTTCATACTTGTTATGAAGAAAAAGCAAAATTTGGTCACTTTATAGATTAAAACAGTTTTCAAACTGTTTTTTTTATGAATTTTTGCTATAATGATAATAGGTGAGTAGGATGAGAATAAAAGATATAACAGAAGAACAAGTAATAAATGAAATCTATCAATTTTATAATAAGATAGCACCTATCATAAAAGAAGAGTTCCAACTATTAAATAATTCCAATCTTTTAGAGATAGACTTTGATAAAGACATTATTTCTTGTAAAGAAGAAAATTTTATAACTTATGACAAATACATTAATAAATTTAAAATATCTTTATCTTCCATCATCCAACAATATCGTACCTTTATAACAAAACCTAAAATGAATGTAAATGTTATAAATAAATATGAAAATGATTTTTATAATAATTTTACAGAAGAAGACCAATCTTCTCTTATATATTTTAAGCAAATACCAATAGAAGATTTTATAAAAAGTAAATTTTTATATGCTTATCTTTCAAAATTAATAGATATAGTAGATAATAAGACGATGACTTATCAAAATATTCTTGGTATGGATATAGAAAAGAAAGGAACATTTTGGAATCCTATCATAATAGAAACAGAAGCCAGAAGAATTAGTAAAAAATATAATATTTTCTATTTACCTAATACATTAGGTTACAAAGAAATATTTATGATAACATTAGGACAACTAAATAATACAGAATCAAGAAATCTAATTTTAAATAATAAAATGGAAATTATTTTATCTAGAGTTCCTATATTTATTTCAAGAAAAATAATATCTTATGAAGAGATTTGTTTTGAAAAAAAATATCATTTAAAAGAAAACATCATAAAAGAAGAGCAACAAAAAGTATTAAAGCAAGTACCAATTCGTTATCAAAAACAAGAATTAGTAGAAGACTTGAAAAAATTAAAAACAGTATTATTGAATCAAAAAATTTCACCTGGTTATTCCAGTGTCATATCTATTTTATTAATTATAATCGTAATAGGTATTTTACTAATAACATTGATATTATGTTCCATAGGAATAAGGGGGTAAAAATATGCAAGAAAAAGATGCAGCTAGAATAGTAAAAGAATTAATTTCTAACTTAGAAAATAAAGCAGAGGCTTTTGAAGAAACAGAAGAATTTAAAGCTGTTGATGAAGAAATAAGTAAAATATTGGTAAAGATGACTCGCACAGAAGAAGATCAAAAAAAATTAGATGCATTAGACCAAAAACAAGAAATATGGGTTGATGAAATGACACAAGAAGTAATCAGTTCTTTGAAAACACAAGACATGGAAGAAATAATATCTTTTATAAATTCTAATTTTATACAAGAAAATAAAATTGGTTTTCATGGTTATGATTACATTTCATTAATTTTACAAGGTATGATTCAAGAAATATCAGAACAAAATCCAGACTATGCCAATCAATTGTTACAAAATAAAAAATTTATGGAAACTGTATTTGCGAATAACAATGTACCAGTTATGCAAATAATTTTTCAAAATGCAACAGATGAAAATTTATTAGAACAAGTAGTCTTAGAAGAAACAAAAAATCCTAGAAATAGAGTAAAATCTTCTGAAGAAAATTCTATGTTTTATAATTCAATAGAATGTGTTATAGAAACCATTACTAAATCAAAAACACTTTCCAAAAATTTTAAACTTCGTCTATTAGAACAAGAAGAAATTTCTTTATATTTGTCAGGATATACAATAACAACTGCTATAAAAAATATAGGAGAATTGACAATATCAGAACGTCAACAATTATTAAATAATCCTACTATATTAGCTCAATTACCAACTAGGGATTATACTCAAATCATTGCTTCTTCCTGTACTACACTAGAAGATTATGAAAAAGCAATACAAGATGAAAGAGTAAATATAAATTATCTTTTTCAAGGTAATCATCTATCGTTAGAAGAATTAGAAACATTGCTATTTACAGATAATAGATATTTAAAAATAAATGAACCAGACCTAGCTAGAATTATCATTACATCTCATCTTCCATTTGAAGATAGAAAAAAATTACTATTTGACGAAAGAATATTTTCCAAACTCAATGATGTAAATGTGACCAGTATATTTATTTCTTCAGTTTTTACTGAAGAAGAACGAAAAATTTTATTTCAAGACCAAAGAATCGCAACCGCAATTTATAATCCAGCAACTTTTCATAATAATACTAATTTAATTGCAGAAAATCATAGTTACGATAATGCTCTTACTCCAGAAGAAAAACTAGCAATTCTAACAGATAAAAGAATAATAGAAGGATTATCTTCCGTTACCATAGAAAAATTCTTATCAGATTCCCAAGTATCTATAGACATGGCAACAAAAGTATTATTTGATAAAAGTTTGTTTTATAGATTAATAAATGAGTACCATCCAGAATACAACCCAGAGGGCTCTAAAAAAGGTCCGTTTAAGTATGATAAATATGAATATGTAAAACTTCTATATCAAAAAAATCCTAATATAGCTAAAACTTTATGTATGGATTTATTAGATGATAAAATACTAGATTTAGGCTTTGATTTAATAGAAAAAATAAGTAAATATCATTATCTGGGAACTTCTGTTTCTATGGCTTATAATGGTTTTAGAAACTCAGAGTCCTTCATGTTCGAACATATATTACAAACATTAAATGACACAAGAAATGCTAATAAAATGATGATAGAATCTTTAATACCTAAAATACTAACAATTGCAGCCGATAATTCCTACTTCTACGAAGACCCAAAAAAAAGAACCAAATTTTCTACAATTTGTTATGAAGGAAAATTAGATTTAAGTACCTTAACAAAAGAAGATTGGAAGACCTTAGCTTATATCGGTTTTAGAGATCAAAGTAACTATTATCAAAAAATAAGAATGACAATGGTAGGTCCCATAAAGGACGAAATAGACATTACTCTAAATATTTTACCAGATGTAGTGACAAATGATGACTTAAAAGACTATGAACAAAGACGTCAGGCTTTATGTGACACATATTTTATAAAAGCCCTAGATAGCAAGGACTTGAAACAAGCCCAAAATGCTTACTTAAATAAATATTATAGTATCAACATAGAAGAAGCAAAAGCAATTGTCTCTATGTACAGTGGAAGTATAGAATCTTTATCTAAAAACGAAAAATATAATCTCCAAACTTCTTATATATTAGGAATTATAAAAGCTCTAAATACCACATCTCTTCAAGGACTACAAGAAATATATCAAAATAAAAAAGCAATAAATTTTGACGATTATATCTATATGGATCAATCTATTAGACAAATGTTTAGTGAAGAAATGTCAGAAAGCGTCTATAAAATAACGGATAAAATAGTAGATGAACATGGAAACTTAGTAGAAAATAAACCCAAAATGATGTCTTTTAGAATAGAAGAAAATGGTATTACTACAACAAAACAGGTACCTGTTTATGAACCGGGTTTTGATTTTAAAATGCTAATTCATAGTACCGCAGCTTATGGAGAAATGGAATTATTAAATAATAACTATTTTGATTCATGGAATAAAAGTCTAAGGACAGCAAATCATGGAATCTGTTGTTCCTTAATTGCCAATGATAATTTAGGAATGGCCGCAGTAAAAGATGTATTACTCGGCTTCGATAGCTGGGATAAAAAAGCTATCAGCCAATCATCACCATATGATTTACATACTTATAATGATGGCTATAACCTTCAAGAAGGACATAATATGATGTTTTTAACTCCACAAGATATCATAGATACAACTAGACACACGCACAACGAACAAACGCTAGAAAGAGTAGAGTTAAGGCCAGAAAGGAAAACAAAAGAATGCCCTAATATCCAACCTAGCTATGTAATTGTCTACAGTGATATGGAAGAAGAAATTAAAGCCAAAGCCGTAAAATGTTCCGAAGACATGAATATTCCTATTGTTTATTTAGATAAAGAAAAAATTGTCTCTCATGAACAAGAAAAGTTAGACAACAAAATAGCTTTATGGAAAGAAACCTCTGATATGGATGGGAAGTTTGCTTTGTTAGAACAAATTTTAGTATCACACGAAAACAATAGAAGTGGTCTACGTATGACTAATCCAGAATGGGTAGAAGAATACTTTCCAACATCTAAGTTAGACGCTATCATAGAACAAAGCATATCAGAAATCCAAAGTAATTATTTTGTAACAGGAGACATAGAAACTTATTATAAATCCAGCAAACGTTTAATGGATATTTTAGACCAAGAACAAAGAAAATTTCATATTGCTTACGAAGCAACTTCTAGAAGTAACGACATTGACTTACCAATAGAAGAATATGAAAATAAATTAATGCAAGTCGTGGATAATCAATTAGGGCATGATAATAGTCCAAAATTAGAAAGGATTGTAAAAGCTTTAGAAGATAATCCAACGGATGAAAACGAACGAAAAACAATTTTAACAGCAGCTTCTAGTAATCTATTAGAAGCAACTAAAAATTTACCAGAATTATATCAAGAAGATTCTAAGAATCATAATATGGGTCATATTGAAAGAGTTATGGTATTATCACAAGCAATAGGAGCAAGCACTTTAAAAACAGAGGAAGCTGCTATAGATCAAGAAGCAATGGATATGCTTTTGCAATGTGCAAAATATCATGATTGTGGTCGAGAAAACGATGTAGCAGACAGTAGTCATGGAAAAAGAAGTGCTCAAAAAATGGAACCATATCTAGAACAACAAGGTTATTCTAAAGATCAAATCCATATGATGCAGGTAGCAGTAGAATATCATGAATATGAAGATGATGAAAAAACATTTGATAAAATATGTAAAGATTATCATATTTCAGAAGACCAAAAAGAAAGAACCAAACAAATAGCAACTTGTCTAAAAGATGCTGATGCTCTAGATAGGGTAAGATTTCATAATGAGTCTGCAACATTAGATAGAAGCCAGTTAAGAACAACCGCAGCTCAAGACTTAATTTCTACTGCCACTAAGCTAGTAGATTGCTATACAAATTATGATAAAACAGAATTTAAAAAGAAATGCCAAGAAACACATCATCAAAAATCATCAATAAAACAGAATGTAGAAACAGATACCGTAACATTAAAAAGACAGTAATAAACTGTCTTTTTCTTTTTGATTTTGCTATAATGATAAGAGAAGGTGACAAGATGGAAAAACAAGATTTAGAAAATTTAAGTAAAATCCCAGAAGAAAAACAAGTAGAGTTATTCTATTCTTATCTAAACAGATCGTTAGAAGCAAGAGATCTTAAATACGATACTATAAAAATCTTTCTATCCATGAATGATAAGGCAAAGTATAAAGTAATACATCGTCCTAACTTTTTCTCTTATGTCCAAGAATTATATTATAATGATTATGAAAATACGGAAGCAAAAAACAGTTTTCTGATTGAAATATTAAAAAAAATATGCATATCTAATCTATCCATACATCCAGGAATAATAGCTTCTTTATATAATCAAATAACAGAAAAAGAAATTTTATTAACGAAACCCTTTCTATTTCGAGGATCATCTGACCGAGTAAAAATGTTTACAGGGCTTCGTTATGCAGCATTACCAGAAGATATGAGAACAGAAGAACAAACAAAAACATTATTAGCCAACTGTTCTTGTGAACTAATTCATGGATTTCTACCAGTTTTTATTCTAAAAAAAGAATCAAATAAATTTAGACCATTTGGTAATTTAGAACGATTACCAGAATTAGGATTTACTTATGAAAAAGCTACCTTTTATTTAGCAAAGTTTGGTCCTTTAGAACCTCTAATGCCATTAACAGAACAAGATATAACAAAAATATTAAATAAATCTTATCCAGACGAAAGTAAACGTCACGAAGGACAAACAACTGAAGAAAGAGTAAACAGTATCATACAAGAAAGTTTTCAAAAAGTAATTCAATTAGAAAAACCAGATGAAGCATTTCAATCAATTGTACCAGATTTAATTAATTTAGATTATCAACCAGAATATTTCGATTCAATAGCAACTTCTCTTTTAAATAGTGAAGAACATTTTTCTGATTTATATTCAGAACTATTCTTAAGTCAACTTGCAAAAAGAGTAGCAAAAGAGAATGCTTTACCAGCACCAGAAGTATCTTTTGAATTATTAAATCCAAAAACAGAAGGCCTATATTTACCAGAAAACCCAAGTAAAAATCAACCAGCAGAAATAAAAATGAATATTATGCATCTAAGACAAGAACCATTTTCATTAGTAAAAAATATTGAAACAATTTTTCATGAAAGCAGACACCATCAACAAAGAATGAAGAAAAACACATTATCAATCGATAATTTATTGTATGCGATTGATTCTTCTTTTGGAGCAGACTATTATACAAATAATTATAGAAACATCAATGAAGAAAGAGATGCACGACGTGCAGAAACATTACTAACGAGATTCTTTTTACGAAAATATAGTCCAGAAGTACACGAAGAATATATAGAAAATAATTCTGTATTAGCATCTGCTAAACAAGAGAGAAAACGAATGAGAAAGGCATATAAACCAGATAGTTCCGGAAATTTAGTACAATATTTTGTTCAAATAACACCTAAAGGACAAGTAAGACAGATAAGAGAAAAATTCCCAATTTTAGGCTATATAACTAATCCGAATGGAGAGTTTTTATCTTCAGAAGAAGTAAAGAGAAGAAGTGAGTTTTTACAAAAAGATAAAAATCCAATAGAACACAAATTCTATAAAGATTATTACAAATTGTTAATAGCCCCTAAAGAAAAAATACCTACACCATCAATTCAACCAAATCCAAACAACGAACCAAATGAAGATACGCCATTAGAACAAACTATAACCGCAGCAGATTTATTAGATGAAAAAGAAACACCAACAGTTACACAAGGAAGAAAAAAATAAGGAGAGACTATGAAAGTAAAAAATAATTATCAGGAATGTATAACAAATTTAGCTTGTTCTATAGAAAAGTATTTTGACTTAACACCAAAACATAATACATTATCTTATGTAGATAAATTATTAGAAGAAAAGAAACCAGAAAATGTAGTAGTAATATTACTAGATGGATTAGGATCAAGAATCCTAGATAGATCATTAGATGAAAATGCATTCTTAAGAAAACACAAAGTAAAAGAAATTACTTCTGTCTTCCCAGCTACTACAACAGCTGCAACATCATCTATGCAAACAGGTCTAAATCCAGTAGAGCATGGTTACTTAGGATGGAATATTTACATGGAACCAATTGATAAAGTAATCACGATTTACATGAACACCGAAAAAGGAAAAGAAGTACCAGACCAAGACTTTCTAAACATCAAAGACCAATATTACAAACTCCATACAATTCCAGAAAGAATAGAAGAAGAGAAAAAAGGCAGAGGAATAGAACTATTTCCATTTCAAAAAGATATTTATCAAGGCCTAGATGATATGCTAGAAAAAATAAAAAACTATACCAAGGAACCTGGTAAAAAATATATTTATGCTTACAACACAGAGCCAGACAGTACAATGCATAGACTAGGACCAGATAGCAAAGAAGCCAAAGCATTAATTCAAGAAAGAAATGACAAAATAGAAGCATTATCCAAGAAATTAGACAATACTATTCTATTTGTAATTGCTGACCACGGTCATAAAAAAATAAATAATGTCTATTTAGAAGATTATGAAGACTTATTTTCGTTATTAAAAACAACAACATCCTTAGAACAAAGAGCGGTATCTTTTCATGTAAAAGATGGAAAACAAGATAAATTTAAAAAGTTATTTAACCAATATTTTGGACAAGACTTTACGCTTTATACCAAAGAAGAGGTAATAGAAAGTAAATTATTTGGAGATGGAGAAGAACATCCTTTATTTAGAAGTTCACTAGGAGATTTTATAGCAATAGCAGAAGATTCTGACAAAAGCTTAGTAGCTCCTTATGATGATGTTTTATACTCTCAACATGCAGGATATTCTGATGATGAAGTATATATTCCGTTAATAATCGTTGACAAAACAACAAACTTATGATATTTTAAAGCCAGTCAAACAAAGAAAGGAGTGGAAAACATGAGATATTTATTTACACAAAAAATGAAATCAAAATATAATATAGCAGTAGTAGTGGAAAAACCAGGTGTTTTCCACGTCTTTTAACGGTATAAAAAATCAAAAAAAGGAAACTACTGCAATCAGTAGTTTTTTTGTGTATTTATGTAAAGAAAGGAGAAGTTATGAAAAAATTACAACATTTTAAAATACTATGGAACTATATAAAAGATGATAAACTAAAATTATTCTTATATATACTCTTAGTAGCCTTAACTTATTTACCTGCTTTATTAGCAGTCTATTTATGGGGACAAGCAGTAGATGCCCTAACAGCCAAAGACTTTAATGAGTTTGCTACATATTTAATATGTTATTCTAGTATTTATATATTACTTTATACATTCTTACAACTACCAAGAGACTACTTATATACGTATTTTGAAATAAAATTTACGAAAAATGTAAGCAAAGATCTATATAAAAAGATGGATAAATTACCAGCGATAGCTTTCGAAGAAATAGGGGTAGGCGAGTTTATCAATAGATTATATACAGATCCAGATAGAGTAATGGAACTACTATCAAAAATGGTAAGGCTCATCTGTAAAGCAATTGTAGTAATCGTAGTAATTGTAATTGCAATTAGAGTATCATGGATTTTATTTGTAGAAATTATTTTGTTAGCAGTAATTATGGGATTTATTTCTACTAAATTCTTTCCAAGAATTAAAAAGAGTCAAGAACAAATAAAAAAAGAAAGTGACGCCTATGTAAAAGAAGCAACAGAAAACATGACAGGTATCAGAGAAATAAAGTCCCTTGGTATAGCTAAAATTATAGAAAATAGAATTAATAAAGTAATTGATAAGTTATTTGGACACACATCTCAAGTTAGAAAGTATGAAAGATGGTACTATGCTTTCAATAACCTAGCTTATTTCTTAATACAGTTTAT
>USGP01000029.1 GCA_900554315.1 uncultured Mycoplasmatota bacterium | reverse complement strand
ATGTTATTAATAAAATATTAATAAGAGGTGTAAAAAATGAAAATAAATATTAGTAAAGAAGAAACAAAAAAAGCAATAGAAAGTTACTATTTAAATACTTATGATTTAAGAGGAATAGTAGATATTACTACAACTCAAATGTTAGTAGGGTATTATACTGATGAACATTATGCAGCAACTACAAAAATAGTATGGAAAGCAGACCAAGAAATTGCCGGAATTAAAACAAAGCTAGAAAAAGAAATATCAGACGAGGAAATTAGCACTATATTTACAGATATTTTTGAAAATGCAGGTTATGAAGTAAGCTCCGTAAGAGTAGACTCATCAATGGAATGGCAAGGATATGGAATGAACGAGCACTATGAACCAGTATTTAATGGAATCTGCGTAGAAACAAAAGAAAAAGTAAATAGGAGAAAATAATATGAGAAAAAATAGATTAATTGTTTTAAAAAGTGCTAATAAATTAAAAGAAAAGTTAAAGAAAAAATTTCCTATTATTCCAATAGAAGAAATACGCTTTTCTAATGGAGAAGGAAAAATAAAAATAAAAGAAGAGATTAAAAAAGAAGATGTTTATATTCTAACAGATGTAGGAAATTATGAGGAGACTTATTCTTACTACAATACAAAAAATCATTATTCTCCAGATGATCACTTACCGATTTAAAAAGAACACTAACAGCCTTATCTGGATATCCAAATTCTAAAACTGTGATTATGCCCTTACTATATCAATCTAGACAACATAAGAAAAATAAATATGAATCAACAGATTGCGTTTTAGCATTAAAAGAATTAGAAATGCTTGGTGTAAATAAAATTATAACTTGTGATGTTCATGATCCTAGTATCGCCAACGCTATTATAAATATACAATTCGAAAACCTAAATCCAACAGATGAAATATTAAAAGTATTTTTAAAAAGAGAAAAACCCCAAAACGTATTAGTAATAAGTCCTGATTTAGGAGCCAAAGAAAGAGCCAAAAATCTAGCAGGAAAACTACATACTAATGTTGGATTATTTTATAAAAGAAGAGATTTAACAAAAATCGTAAATGGTAAGAACCCGATTATAGAACACACTTATCTAGGGCAAGAGGTAAAAGGAAAAGATATCATCATTATAGATGATATGATAGCAAGCGGTACTTCTATGTTAGAAGTTGCTAAAATATTAAAAGAAAAAGGAGCAAAAAGAATTTACTTTATCACAACCTTTTCTCTATTTACAGAAGGAATAAAAAAGTTCCAAGAGTATCATAATAAAAAAATATTCACAAAATTATATACCACTAATTTATCTTACATTCCAAAAGAAATAAAAAAAGAAAAATGGATAGAAGAAATTGATTGCTCCAAACTAATAGAAACAGCAATCCAAGAATGAAGGTGAAGCTATGAAAATAGGAATCTTTGGAGGGAGTTTTAATCCACCTCATAAAATGCATAAAAAAATAGCCAAAATGCTATTAAAAAGAAAATATATAGACAAGATTATCTTTGTTCCAACTGGTACCACATATCAGTATAAAACTAATCTTTTACCAAATAAAACAAGGTATGATATGTTATCTATTTTAATAAAAAAAGAAAAAAATATGTCAATTAGTAAATATGAATTTTCAAGTACTCCAAAATACACTTATCAAACATTAAAACATTTTCAAAAAAGATATCCAAATGACGAAATCTACTTTATCTGCGGACTAGACAATTTAAGTTACATAGACAAATGGGAGCATGGAAATGAAATCTTACAAAACTATAAAATCCTATTAATTAAACGAAAAACAGATAATTTAAATGATGTATTACAAAAGTACAAAGATGTAAAAGAAAATATTATCATAACCTCATTAAAAGAAAAGAAAACATCATCTACAAACATCAGAGAACAGTTAAAAAAGAAAGATAAAAAGGTTTTATTTCAACTTCCAATCGGAATTTATAAATATATAAAAAAATATAATCTATATGGCTAAAAACATGGTAAAGTATAAGAGGGTGATAATATGTTAGGAGCAATCATTGGTGATAGAGCTGGATCAAATTACGAAGTAGAAGAAATCAATTGTTGGTACAAAGAAAAAAGAATCCGTCCGTATGAGGAAAGGATGAAAATCATGAATCCAAATACGCCACTTTTCGCAGAAAATTCATCGTTTACAGACGATACTTGTTGGACATGTGCAATATACGATGCCATTATCAATGGTAACAATAACTATGAAGAATATTTAAGAAAATATGGACTAGAAGAACTAAAAAAAGGGAAAGATAGATATGGAAGAAATAGATTTGGGCCAGGTTCAGTAAAATGGCTACAACAAAAAACAGATGGTACAAGCAAAGGAAATGGTTCTGCTATGAGAATTAGCCCAGTAGGATTTTTATTCAATTCCCTAGAAGAAGTAAAAAGAGAATCTTTCTTAGCAACCATACCATCTCATCATTCACAAGAAGCTATAAAAGGAGCAGAAAGTGTTGCGGTTAGTATCTATCTACTTAGAACAGGAGCATCAAAAGAAGCTGTCAAAAAATATATTGAAAAAAATTATTATAATTTAGACTTTGACTTAGAAGATTTAAGACATAACTACACTTTCCACTCAACCGCTGAAGAATCTGTTCCCCAAGCTCTATTTTGTTTTTTTCAAGGAAAAGACTTTGAAAACACCATAAGAACCTCTTTATCTATTGGAGGGGATTCGGATACCATCGCCAGTATCGCCGGATCTCTTGCAGAAGCCTACTATGGCATACCAGAAACAATTAAAAAGGAAGTCTATCATCTTTTAGATAAAGACAAACAAGAATTGTTAAAATCAAGATATTTTACACAAAAACAATATAAAAAAGGAGAATAACTATGATAAGAAAAGAAATTATTAAACGACTTACAAAAAACAATGAAACAATTGCTACTATGGAATCATGTACAGGAGGAGGTGTAGCTAACGCTATCACCAACCAGCCAGGAGCAAGTGCCGTTTTAAAATACAGTGCAGTAACATACTCAAACGAATACAAAATCAAAATGGGAGTCTCAAAAGAAACTATTGATAAATATACAGTCTATAGTCAAGAGACCGCTGATGCAATGGCAAAAGCTATATCAGACTTTGCTAATAGTAGTTATGGTGTAGGAATAACTGGTAAATTAAATAAAAAAGATCCTGCCAATCCAGCAGGAGATGACAATGTCGTATATGTTACAATCTACGAAAGAAAAACAAATACTTATCATAACTTAAAGTTAGAAGTAGACAACCAAACAAGAAGAGAAAACAAAGAATTTATTATTAGAAAAATAGGTGAAATGCTATTAAATATAGTAAAATAATTTCAATTATGTTATAATCAAACTATCAAAAAGAGGTGAGATTATGGAAACAACATATCAAACAGAAGAAGAATTTTTAAAACATTATGATCCAAAACAATTTGATCAATTATCAATGACAGCAGACATACTATTAATTAGTGTCTCTGACCACAAAAGAAAAAATTACAGAAAAACTAGCAAAAAAGCCATGAGTATTTTATTAGTCAAAAGAACAGACTTTCCATTTAAAGGCAAATGGTGCCTACCTGGAGGATTTTTAAATCCAAACGGAGAAACACTAGAGGAATGTGCAAAAAGAGTTCTAAAAAGAGAAACAAACCTACAAAACATCTTTTTAGAGCAACTATATACTTATGATGATCCTAAAAGAGATCCGCGTACTAGAGTAGTTTCAACATCTTATATGGCATTAGTAGACAAAGAAAAGTTAACAGATATAATAAATGAAAATGCCTCTTGGTTTGATGTAGTATTACAAGAAGAAACAAATGACAAAATAGAAATTGTCCTAGATAACGGAACAGACACTATAAAAATAAATGTGAAAAAAATTCTACGTGAAAAAACAACAGACCGTTATCAATTTCAATCAGAAAAAGACAAAGATTTAGCATTTGATCATGATTTAGTAATTGTCTCTGGTATTGAAAGATTAAGAAACAAACTTTCTTATACCGATATAGTATTTAATATGATGCCAAAATATTTCACTTTAGGAGAACTACAACAAGTATATGAAGTCATATTAAATAAAAAACTATTAGACCCAGCATTCAGAAGAATTATTGCTAGTAAAGTAGAAAAAACGAGTAAAATGAAGACAGGAGAAGGACATCGTCCATCTGCATTATTCAAATACAAAGGATAAAATATGAATAAATTTAGATTATTTATAAATCATAATGAAAAATCACTTGAAATTGGTAGAGAAATCAAAAAGAAATTATTAAATAAAAACTTTATAGAATCAGAAGACGAATATGAAATAGCCATTGCCTTAGGAGGAGATGGCTCTTTTCTAAGAATGATAAAAGAAACGAATTTTAAAGAAAATTGTATTTATGTTGGTATTAATACTGGGACATTAGGGTTTGCCCAAGAAATTAATATAGACGAAATCAATTCTTTTATCGAGGATTTAGAAAAAGAAGACTATAAAATAGAAACTATTGGAATAGAAGAAATAGAAATCAAAACACCAGACAGTATCTCTAAACAATTATCACTAAATGAAGTAGTCATTCGAGATTTAAATTTAAACACTACAAATTTAGAGATAAAAGTAGAAGATAACCTTCTAGAACACTATGTAGGAGACGGTATACTGATATCTACTTCATTTGGTTCCACTGCCTATAACTTAAGTTTTGGAGGAAGTATTGTCTATAATACCTTTCATACACTACAAATCACACCCATTGCTCCTCTAAATAATAAAAGTTATCGAAATCTATTAAACTCTGTTATTATTCCAAGTAACAAAGAAATCAAAATAACCCCGGAAAACAGAACAAAAGACTTATTAATTACTATAGATGGAGATAATAATGAGTATAATAATGTAGAAGAAATAAAAATAAAAATCGAAGATAGAAGAATACAAGTTTATCGTAAAAAAGATTATAATTTTATCAAAAAAATAAATAATAAATTTTTAAAATGAAGGTAATATATGGATAAAGCAAAAGGATACAAAGCATTTTATGATAATATGACAAATAATTATGGTCAACACTTTGAAGAAGGAAAAATCTACACACTTCCAGACACCATTCCATTAATTCCAGGACCAACAGAAAAAGGATTTCATTACACTCCTTATTTAGAAGACACACTAAGATATGTAGATGGAAGAGAAAATCCTATTCAAATAGCAAAAGTATCTTCCTTAGGAGAAAGGGTAGGCTTTAACGATGAATATTCAGGCTATTATGATATTCAAAATACAAGAGTATTACAAATCAATCATATTATGACAAGAGATGAGATTATGGATACCATGATGAAAAAATCAGATGAAGCTATGAAACGATTTATCATAGGCTATGCTTTAACTGAAGAAGAAGTAGACCAAATACTATCGAAATATTATGCCTATATTGATGTCATAAAACATCTTCTATATTATCAATATCAAGATAAATTATCCTTTCAAAGAAATCAAGGAATTGAAGAAGTAAATTATCAACTACAAAAGACAAGAAGACAGAAAGGAAGAGAAAAATGAATCAAAAAATTGGAGTATTAGATTCCGGAATAGGTGGTACAACCATTTTAAATGAAGTGAAAAAACTTCTTCCTACCGAAGACTATATTTACTATGCAGATGGTAAAAACAATCCCTATGGAGAAAAAACACCAGAAGAAATCTATCAAATTGTAGAAAACATAGTAAAATTTTTCATAAAAGAAAACTGTAAACTAATTATTCTAGCATGTAATACAGCAACCACACGTTGTATGAAAAAACTAAAAAAAGAATATCCAAATATCATCTTTGTTGGAACTGTACCTGCCATTAAAGTAGCATGTGATCACAATTTTAAACATACACTAGTCCTAGCAACGCCTTCAACAATCGACTCAGAAAGAACAAAAGAATTAATTGAAGAAAATAAAAAAGAAGACCAGGAAATCACATTAATTTCTTGCGACGGACTAGCCAATGCAATAGAAACCAATAACAAAGAAAAAATACATAAAATTCTACAACAGATAAAAAATTCTGTAAGAGAAAAAGAAATAGATTCTATTGTTCTAGGATGCACACATTATCCTTTAATCAAAGAAGAAATCAACGAATTTTTTCCTAACATTCCACAATTAGATGGATCATATGGAGTTGCAAAAGAAGTAAAAAGACAATTAGAAATCAACAATTTACGAAATACAAAAGGAACAGGAAGTATAAAATGGATAGATTCCAAAAACAATTAAATGTTTTACTCTTGTTCTTTTTTGTAATATAATAATAAAAGGTGATACTATGAATACATGGTTCTATAAAATAATTAGACCAATTGTAAAAGGTTTATTTTATCTTTTATTTCATCCTAAAGTAAAAGGAAAAGAAAATATACCTATAGAAACAAACTATGTACTAGCCGGAAATCATACAAAATGGTTAGACCCAATCATGTTAATTGCGATTGTTCCAAAACAAATACATTTTCTTGCTAAAGACTCCTTATTTAAAGGCATTACAAAACCCATATTAAAAGGAGTAGGAGCAATACCAGTAAACAGAAAGATTCATGATCACCAAGCCCTAGAAAGTGCTATAGTGGCATTAAAAAAGAATGCTGTCATTGGTATCTTTCCAGAAGGAACCATTAATAGAGAAAAAAAGACTCCTACTTTACCATTTAAAATAGGGGCTGTAAAAATGGCAAATGAAACAAATACAACACTAGTTCCTTTTGTCATCACAGGGAAGTATAAAATATTTTCTTCAAGCGTAACTATCGAATTCTTAAAACCAAGAAAAATAAAAGACAACTTAGAAAAAGAAAACGAAAGACTACGTGAAGAAATAGATAAAAAATTGGAGGAAAATTATGAATATAATCAATCTAATTAGACAGAAAATGTTAAAAGCACCCTGGTTAAAATATTACAAAAAAGAAGATAGAAAAATCAAAGTAGAAGACATATCTATCTATAAAATGCTTGAAAATTGCAGTGTTGGAAGAGAAAAAAATATTGCACTTAATTATTTTGGAAAATTAATAACATATAAAGAATTTCACCATAAGATAAATCAAGCAGCAAACGCCTTTAAAAGTCAAGGAATAAGGCAAGGAGATGTTGTAACCATCTGTATGCCAAATACACCAGAAGCATTAGTTGCTTTTTACGCACTAAATAAAATTGGTGCTATTGCCAATATGATTCATCCATTATCTGGAGAACAAGAAATCAAAGACTATTTAACATCAACTCATAGTGTCATGTTAATTATGATAGACATTTGTTATGAAAAAGTAAAAAATATTATCAAAGAAACAGACGTCTATAAGACAATCGTCACATCAGCAAGTGATTCTATGAATTTCTTATTAGCCTTTGGATACCAAGTAACACAAGGATATAAAACAAAAAAGCCAAAGAAAAGCGAAGAATACGTATATTGGAAAGACTTTATTAGAAAAGGTCTAAACTATCACTCCAAAGAAGATGCTGCAACAACCAAAGACACCCCAGCAGTTATCTTACATAGTGGAGGAACAACAGGAAGTCCAAAAGGAATTGTATTAACAAATGGTAACTTTAATGCCCTAACAGAACAAGCAAAAATTATTTTTAAACATTTAGGTGTAGGTGAAAAAGTATTAGCAATCATGCCGATTTTTCATGGCTTTGGACTAGGAGTATCCATAAATGCCCCATTAGATTTAGGATGCGAAGTAATCCTAATTCCTCAATTTAATGCCAAAAAGTTTGATAAACTACTAGAAAAATACAAACCAAATATTTTATTTGGAGTACCAACACTATACGAAGCACTAATCAATACCAAAAATGATCATTTAGATTTAAGTCAATTAAAATATATTATCAGCGGAGGAGATAGCCTATCACCATCCTTAGAAAGAAGAATCAATGTTTATTTACAAAATCATAAAGCAAAAATTACGATTTCTCAAGGATATGGTATGACGGAATCTCTAGCCGCTGTTGCGCTAGCATATGGAGAAGCCAATAAACCTGGCAGTATTGGAATCCCATTCCCAGGAAACTATATCAAAATTGTAAAACCTGGAACCCAGGAAGAAGTACCATATGGAGAAGATGGAGAAATCTGTATTAACGGGCCAACCGTAATGTTAGGATATCTAGATAACGAAAAAGAAACAAATGAAATGTTACAAATTCATAAAGATGGCCTAGTATGGTTACATACTGGAGATATGGGAATGATGGATGAAGATGGTATTATCTTCTATAAACAAAGAATCAAACGTATGATTATCTCAAGCGGTTACAACATCTATCCAGCCTACGTAGAACAAGTAATAGAAGAACACCCCGCTGTCTTAAAATGTACAGTAATAGGAATACCACATCCATATAAAATAGAAGTACCAAAGGCCTATATCGTTTTAAAAAATGGCTATAGCCCATTAACAGTAAGAAAAAGCATTAAAGAACACTGTAAAAAGAATCTAGCAAGCTATGCTATTCCATATGATTTTGAATATCGAAAATCACTTCCAAAAACCCTAATTGGAAAAGTAGACTTCAAAAAACTACAAGAAGAAAATAGGAAAAAAGAAAATGAAAACAAAACAAAATGAAAAAATGTTAACGTATAAAATATTAAGACCAATATTAGGTCCGATATTTAAATGGTATTACCATCCTACTATCATAGGAAAAGAAAACATTCCAAAAGAAGGACCAATTTTGATTGTAGGAAATCACAAACACTTATATGATCAATGTCTAGCAATCATTTCCACCAAAAGACTCATTCACTATATGGCAAAAAAAGAATACTTCGATGGTAAATTTGCTTGGTTCTTTAAATTAGTAGGATGTATTCCAGTAGATAGAAGTAAAAAAGATCCGCATGCAACAGAAGAAGCATTAAAAGTATTAAATAACGGATGGGCTTTAGGTCTATTTCCAGAAGGAACAAGAAACAAAACAAAAGAATTTTTACTTCCATTTAAATTTGGAGCTGTATCAATGGCAAAGAAAACAAACGCAACCATCGTTCCATTTGGTATTACAGGAGATTACAAATTTAGAAGTAAAAACTTAACAATACGTTTTGGTAAACCCTATAAAATAGAGCAGGATCTAGAAACAGAAAATAAAAAATTAGAAAGCATTGTAGGAAGTCTAATGAAAGAAAACTTAAAAAACAGTGGTAAATAGTGTCAAATAAAGAAAGTTACCGAGAATGTAACTTTCTTTTTATGTTATTATGAAACTGGTGATAGTATGAACAGAAAAATAAGTATGGATGATTTCGGAACAGAAGATACATATAAATTATACAGAAGTGTCTACGAAATTATTCATCCAACAATATCAAAGAAAAATATATCAAACTATAAAATTATGATGCAAGAAGATTTAATTCCATTACGAATTTTTTATCCCAAAAAAATATCTAAATTATCAAAAGCTATTATCTATGTACCAGGAAAAGCATGGATGGTAAACGGAAATAAAAATTATGCTGACGTATGTAATTTTCTTGTAGAACAAACAGACACCATTGTAATTGCTCTAGATTATGATAAAGAAAACATCACTTATAATGATCTAATAGAAAAATGTAAAAAAACAATTGACTATTTAATTCATGGGTTATTAAGACTAGAAATAGAAAAAGAAAAAATCACCTTAATAGGAGATTCTATAGGAGCAAGTATTTTAGCCAATATATCTTTACTACTAACAGAATCATATCCAAGACAAATTCTATTATATCCAGCATTAAACTTAACATTTGAAAACAAAGAAAATTATCCATCCTTAGAACAAAACAATAAAATAGACCTATTAACATTAAAACACATGTTAGTATTTCAAAAAAATTATATAGATAAAAAAACATACCAATCTCCATTACATGCAAAGAATTATACCAATTGGCCTATGACTTTAGTAATTACTGGAGACCTAGATCCATTAAGAGATGAAGGATTAGAACTAGTAACAAAATTAAGAAAAGAAAACAAACAATCACGAGGACTAAATATAAAATTTGCATCTCATGGTTTTCTAAACAGTAAAGATGAAGAATCTATAGAAGAATGTATGAAAGAAATGAAAAAATTCATTGCGAAAAAAGAAAGGTAGTATGCTATACTAAAAAGGTGAAGAAATGGAAAGAAGAAGAACAAAAAAAGATATCGTAAAAATGTTACTTAGAAATAATGAACTAGAAGAACAAGATGAAGAAGAATTATTAAATTTGTTAATTGATCAACCAATCGCCATTGATGTCGATAAACAAGAAGAAGCTAAAATGACACAAAGTGATAGATTTGCAGATAAATTAAGTGAAATATGTGGTAGCTGGACATTTATTATCATATTTGTATTGTTTTTACTAGCCTGGGTAGCACTAAATACCTTCGTATTAACAAGTGAAGAAGCAATTGACCCATATCCATTTATTCTACTAAATCTAGTATTATCATGTATTTCTGCCTTACAAGCACCAATCATTATGATGAGTCAAAATCGTCAAGCAGAAAAAGACAGTCTAAGAAACCAAAATGACTATCGTACAGACTTAAAAAGTGAACTAATACTAGAATCACTTCATGATCAGATGAATACTATTTTAAAAAATCAAAAACAAATAATAAAATATATAAAAGAACAGGAGGAATCAAAAAATGCAGAAAAAGAAGATAAGTAAAATACTTTTTATATTATTAGCTATTATATTATTGACAGGTTGTAATGACACAGAAAAGAAAAATCAATCCGTTCCTGCTAAAGAAGATACAATCGTAGAATCCAGTGCTGGAACAGAAAAAATCACAATACCAGAAGAAGAAACAGCAGGACTAAAAAAGATAACATGTACAAGAGAAGCAGAAGGAGAAAATAATTCTGACGTAAAGTTAAATTATGAATTATACGTAGATGGAGATTACATACAAATTCTTCATTCTATGGAAGAAATCATTACAGATGACCAAGACACCCTAGATGAATATGAAAACGCTTATAAAGGCATTTACGAGCACTATAAAGACCTAGATTATTATGATACATCTGTAATTAGAACAGACGATAGTGTTACAAATGATACTGTAATCAATTATGGTAAGATAGATACCAATAAACTTCTAGAAATAGAAGGAGAAGAAGACAACGTAATTAAAGACGGAAAAGTAAAATTAGATGACTGGTTAGAATTTGCAGAACAATTTGGAACAAAATGTGATAACTAGTTTATCTAGTTTTTTTATGAAAAAATATAATTTATGTGATACAATAAAAAAGCAATAGAGGAGGACATATGAAATACGAAGATTTAATAACAAATTTTACAAAATTACTATATGCAACACAAGAAGAAACAATTAAAAACATAACAACAAAAGGAATTCAAGAAACTCCTGACAGCATTAGTAGAGGAACAGAAAAGAAAATTATTGAAGAAATTCAAAGTAGAGCAAGCGACTATATCAAAGAAAATAGTAACTATAGAATAATTGGCTTACATAATAGAGAAAAATATCAATCTGAAATACTACCATCTATCGTAGAACAAATAATAAAAAAACTAGATGGCACATTACAACAAAATATAAATAATCCTTTTCTACAACACTTAGTAAGAAAAGTAGAATTAGCATCCATCGAAACAGAATTATCTTTAATTGCAAAAGCTAAAGAACAAAATCAAAATAGCAAAAGAGAAAGCAATTATTTTATGGCGGGATTATCCTACAATGAACAACATTTAAAAGGTCTTAGAGAACAATTAAGAATTCAAGATAGAATCGAAAAAGAAAAATTACAACTACAAAGACAAATTCAATTCCCATCTATGTATGAAAAAGACCAATCTAAACCAATCGAACAACAAGCGCACATTGAATATTTATATGCGCAATTAGAGTATCAAACAGCTTGGAATTACTACAATGAAAGCATATTACAACAAAATCTAGCCAAAAGTCTTGGAATTTCTTGTTCCATAACAAAAGAAGAATTAAGTACTTGGAAACAAAACGTTCAAAGATTAAGAGAAACAGAAGCAGAAAAAAGTAGACAATACCACGAGATTGCTTCAGCCAATGAATCAGGTTTTACCCCATCTACACCAGGCGTTCAATATCAAAAGTTGACAAACCAAGCATAACATGATAAAATCATGCATACACGGGGGACCTCGTGATATGAAAGGAAGAAAGATATGAAAATATTTATGACAAATATTATCCGTAGACGCAGATTGCGAAGACACTTGAGGACGCGATAAAATGTCGCAGATGCAAGTGTTATTGTCATGCTTGTATCTGCAAAAGTCATAAATATCTCATTTGATAATAAATAGACCTATGCAATACAAGCATAGGTTTTTTAATGAAAAAAGGAGGAAAAAATATGAATCAAAAAATATTAATAAAATTATTAAAAGAAGGAAAAGTAACAAACGAAACAATAAACAAAATAAGTGAAGGCTATCTTGCATTATCAGAAGAAGATCAACAACACCTACAACAAGCACTACTTTCTGATATAACAAAATTAATAAAAGACGAAACACCATATAAAAAAGGAAACGAGATTACAAACACAACACCATTATCAAAGCAATTAGCAAAACATCTAATAACAGTAATAGAACAAACAACCCAAAACAGCACCGAAAAAGAACTAATATCATTATTAAGTACAGCAATCATTGCCGCAACACAAGCAGAAATACAACAAATAGATGTTGTAAATATGTATGCAAACACAAAATCTTATCCATTATCTGATAGTCAAAGAATTAGTTTAGCCATAGAAAAACTAGATTTACAACAACAAGTAACAGATATCCTAACAAGTGAAGCTTTAAATACTATCGCAACTACTGTAGAACAAGCGAAAAAAGACTATGAAAATGGAAACATTTCATCAGTAGAATATCATCACATATTAAAAACAGAACAAGTAAGAGGAACCTATTTAACAGCAAAACAAGAATTACAACAATTAAAAACAAATAAGTCCAAAAAACTTCTTCAGTATGGAGAAGCATACACCATATCATCAAGAGCCCCAATTATGAGTGAAGAAGAACAAGATCAAATAAATAATGCCATCAGCTACCAAGAAAGCATCACCACAATCTATCAAGCCAAACTAAGCCTACTACAAGGATCTATATCTCAAGAAGAAGCAAATAAAACAATGGGTCAAGCCTTAGATGTCATTATAGATTTAAACACAGAAAAACAAATTCAACCAATGATAAAAAGACCATATAAATAATAATCATTTTCTCTTTTCATAAAAAAATGATATACTAAAACCAAGAAAAGAGGAAAGCCATGATAAAAGAAGAAATAATTGCTGCCATTCAAATATTAATAGAGGATAGAGAAATAGAAGGAGAAGAATTAGAATTATTAAACGAAGCCTATCAAACTCTTCCAAAAAAAGAAAGAACAGAAGTAATTCAAGAAAGCATTGCAAATGCCAAAAAATATGTAGAACATATAAGCACCTTCAACCCCAAGAATCAAAAGCATCCAACAAAAGAAGACATACCAATTACAGAAATAATATTTGACTTAGCAGATGAAGTATCAAATTATATTGTAGAAGATGATGAAAAATATGATTTATATAGTATTTTAAGAGATATATTAATAGAGACCATTCCACTAGAAATAGACTATATTAAAAGTCTAAACGATAGCTCTCTAACTATTAATCTAGAAAGACTAAAAATGACTTGGGCCTCTCTCTTAGTAGAAAAAGAAAAAGAAGCAGTCCAAGCTACTGCATTCCAAGCAAAAATAGATTATCAAAGTGGTAAAAAATCAATTTCAGAATTAGAAGAAGAAAGAAAGCAATATCAAGGCTATTTAAATTATTTAATATCCTGCACAGATTTAGTAGATTTGGGTTGGGAAAGA
>USGP01000028.1 GCA_900554315.1 uncultured Mycoplasmatota bacterium | reverse complement strand
GCTCTAACCAACTGAGCTACAGGTCCATAACTAACAGTACTTATTCAATATACACTATTTTTTTAACAATTGCAAGAAAAAATTTCAATTAAATGAATACTTTTTTCAGTCGCAAATATAGAATACTATAAATAAAGGTATAAAGTCAAGCAATAATTTATAAAAAAGTAAAATTTAAATAAAATATCTAACATTTTACATAAAAACAACTCAATACTCCTACAAATACACATATTTAATGTTATAATGAAATCATAGGATGCTAGTCCTAATTTATTGGAAGTGTTGTTATAAGAATAAAAATAAGGAGTAAGGAGTAAAAGTAAAATGAAAAAGAGTTTATATATTTTAGGAATATTAGTATTGACACTAGGACTATCTGGATGTGTTAAATACAATGCTAATATAGACATTAAAAAAGATAAATCCATGGATTTTTCAATTATATATGCCATGGATACCCAGTATTTTGGTGATCAAGAAATTCTAACCTCAGAAGACAGAGATAACTTAACCAAAGAAGGATTTGAAGTATCAAATTATGAAGATGGAACAATGAAAGGTTTTACAATTTCACGTTCTGTAAAAAATATTGATGATCTTAGTACAGAAAAAGATGAAGATTATAGCTTATCAGGAATTATGGAAGAAGATTCTGATGAAAAAATGTTTAAAGTAGAAAAAGGATTTTTCAAAAACAAATATATAGCTAACTTTAAATTTGATTCATCAGACAGTGGACTATCAACAGGAGATGATACAACAACAGATGATTCAGATATATATAACGACACTACTACAGACGATGCAACAATATACAATGACACTACAACAATAGACGACACAACGACATACGATGACAGCACTACAATAGATGATTCTACCATGGGAGATTTTTCAAATATGACAACAAACATGGATTTAAGCTTAAATGTAACGCTACCATATTCTGCTCTAAGTAATAATGCAACATCTACAAAAAATGATAACAAAACATTATCTTGGAACTTACAAACATCTGGTGAAGAAGCAATTAATTTTGAATTTGAATTATATAATTTAACAAATATTTATTTAACAATTGGTGCTGGATTAATCATAATTTTAATTATTATCATAATAGTAATTTCTAAAGCAAAAAGAAAGAAAAAAGCAAAAGCAACAACAAGCCAAACTACAACAAATGAAATTCCACAAACGAATACAGCAGTTGCTTCAGAGCCAACAACTATGAATGCATCCCCTGCTCCAGAAATAGCTAATAATCAAATGGCACAACCTATGACAACACCTGAACAAGGAGAAGTAAGTCAACAATCTATGGCATTCCAACAACCAGACATTGCAAATCCACCACAACCTATGACAATGCCAGAACAAGAAGTAGCAAATCAACAACCTATGGCAACACCACAACCAGACATTGCAAATCTTCAACAACCTATAGCAACACCACAACCAGACATTGCAAATCTTCAACAACCTATGACAACACCACAACCAGACATTGCAAATCTTCAACAACCTATGGCAACACCTGAACAAGAAATAAATCAACAAACAACAAATGGACAAAATCCAACACAATTTTAAAAAAAGATACAACACTATACAATAAACAATAAAAAGAAAAGGGAAATTTACAATTTAGGTATTCCCTTTTCTTTCTTTTTGTGTTATACTCTATAAGTAACTTGTAGTTGGACTGTTAGCTCAGTTGGTAGAGCAACTGACTCTTAATCAGTGGGTCTAGGGTTCGAATCCCTAACAGTCCACCATATTGAAATTAAAAAACCTAACAATAAATGTTAGGTTTTTTTATACTTCTGAATCCATTCTCTCAAATACTACAACAGTTTCTTCAATAGTAGAATTATTACCAACTCCAAAACCATTAATACTAGTATTTTGAGAGTTTACACCTAAAGTATTTGTAAAAATCTTATATAATTTCCAACCATTTTCATAATAATAATTAATAACTAACTCCAATTTAAATGCCGAAAATCCCCCATTTTTCTCATCAACAAAAGTCTTAACCAAAAACTTAGGATTCGTCATAACAAAATCTAGAGGAATACCAAGTTCTTGATACAAATTAGCACGTGCAACATCACGCTTATTCTTTTCTTTCAACAACTTATCCTGTTGAATCTGCAACTGATATTGTTCCTTATCTAAAGTATGTAATGCCTGTAAAATACGATTAACAAAACTAGAAAGTTCAATTCCCCAATTTCCTAACATTCTAGCTTCTAACAAAGAAAAAGTAGAAAATTCATCTTTTAATTCTAAATAACATTGCTTTCTCTCCTCTAACTCTTCCATAGAAATATTATCCAGATTAAGAGAAGTATTCATTTCCTCATTGAAATCTCTAATTCTATCAGACAAAAGATCAGTCTTTTCTTCCAAATCAGTCAAACGTTCCTGTACTTCATCACTATCCATCATATGCTGCAAATAATCTTCTTCTTTTTCAGGTAGTTCATAAATAATTTCAAAGTCATCATCAGCATGCTCCTTTAAATAAGAACAAAATGTAACATCCAAATGATTATCTTCTAAACGATAATCAACAAAAGCACCATATATCATATCTTCTAATTGATACAAATAAATAGGATCATATCTAACATCATGTTTCCCAGAAACCAATCCCTCTTCCTCTAATACAAAACTATACTTTTCAATACTGTCCTCATCAATATCAATAATTTTTCTTACTTCAATTCCATTATCTTTTCCCATAACAACACATCCTTTTACCCATATTATAGCACAAAAAAACTCAAACAATTTTGAGTTTTTATTTTTTTAAAAATGCGCGAAATAACTTCTCACTATATAAATCATGATTAAGCTCTAGCATTCTTTCAGGATGCCATTGTACCCCAATTTGAAAAGGATGATCTTGACTCTCAACAGCCTCTATCAAACCATCATCTGATTTAGCAACAACATCAAAGTTACCGCCATCTAACACTGTATAATTATGAAAAGAATTCACTCTAATATAATCTTCTCCCATAATTTCATGCAAGTGACTTCCCTTTTTAAGAGTAACAAAGTGATGATATTCATCATGTTCTAAATTATGTTCCACATCCCCAAGACCAACCAAATCTCTACCTGTCTTCCAAAGAGCCATCGATTGCATTCCTTGACAAATCCCAAGAAGTCTTAACTTATTTTTAACTGCATAATCAATTAAGAAAAAATCCCAAGGACCAACTACATCTCCACCAGGCAACAAAATACCATCTATATCACGTAATCGATTCAAAATAACTTCCTCTGAATCACTATCACAAACAGTTACAACTTCTCCACCGAAATCTCTAATAGCTTTTTGATAATAATAGTCTCTTTCCTCGCCATTTTCAGGACGAATCAACAATAAAACTTTCATAAAAAAGAAAGGAAGGTTATCTTAACTTTCCTTTTACTCCTTTCATTCCTTTTACACCACCATGAGCTGCAAATCCCTGTAAAATATTTGTTTCAAAAGAATGAGTTTTACTAACACGTTTTTTATAATCTTTAACACCAATATTAATCATTTCATCAAGAACAGAAGAAAAATCTACACCTTTAGCTTCCCATAAATAAAATGCTAAACTACCAGGAATCGAATTAATTTCATTAATATAAACTTTATTCGTTTTCTCATCAATTAAGAAATCAATTCTACTATTTCCAGAAGACCCCAATGCTCTAAACGCTTTTACTGCAACTTCTTCTACTTCTTTTCTCTCTTTATCTGTTAAATCAGCAGGTAATTTTCTATTAGCAGAGGCCATTCCTTTTGAAGTACCTTTTACAGGAACTTTAACACCTTTTAACTTACCTTTTCCTCCACCTATATATTTATCAGCATAAGTTAAGAATTTATGACCTGAAAGAACTTCCTCAATCTCACTTACTTTTTGTCGTTCATAATTACCCATAACAGCAATATTTACTTCTTTTAAGTTTTGAACAACTTCTTCAACCAAAATCTTTTTATCGTATTGAATCGCATCATCAATAGCATCAATTAATTCTTCACGATTTGCACACACTGCAATACCAACACTAGAACCCGTAGTAGCAGGTTTAACAATAACTGGATATTTAAGCTTTTCAACTTTTTCTACAACAACATCACTATCTTGTTTATAATCAACATCATAAAACCAAGTATAATCAGTCATTGGAAGTTTTGCATTTTTCCAGATATCTTTCATAAATACTTTATCTTGTCCAACAACAGATGCATAAACATCACTACCTACAAAAGGAACACCAATTGTTTGTAAATATCCTTGCAAACCTCCATCCTCTACATTAGTACCATGAACAACTGGTAAAATAATATCAATATCACTAACAATCGTTCTAGGAAAGTTTTTCTTTTGTAAAACGAAAGAACCTTTACGACAATATAAAACAACATTCTTTCCATACTTTCTAATTAAAGACAAATCTTGATATACTTCAATATCTTTTAACATATCTCCAGTATACCACTCTCTATCCTTTGTAATATAAATTGGAATAATATCATATTTTTCTTGATCCAATTTATTCATTGCTTGCATAGCAGAAATAATACTAACTTCATGCTCTACAGTTTCTCCTCCAAAAATAACTCCAACTTTAATTCTCATACTTTACACTCCTATTCATTATATGTATCTGGTAAATCATTTTCAAATAATGCATAAACCTCATGATTATTAGCTAAGTTTCCAATAAAAGGATATGCATTACGTACATCATTAAACACAATTATTCTATCTTTTTCAAAACCTTTAGAAAGCAAACCTTCTCGAATAGGTTTTGTTTTGTGTTCACCAATCAAAATAGCATAGTCTGCAACTCTGGCAATCTGCTCACCAAATTTTTTATTATACTCATCTTCCTTATCTCCAAGTTCAATCATACCAGGAGTAACAACAACTTTCAATCCAGGCATCATTCCTAAAACTTTTACAGCATTTTCTGCTCCAACTGGATTAGAATTATAAGCATCATCAATCTGATAAAAATTACCTAATCGTTTTAATTCCAAACGATGCTCTACAGGTCTTACTCCTTTCACAGCCTGTTGTAGCTCTGGGATTGTAATTCCAAATTCATAACCAAAAGCAAGACCAGCTAAAATATTATAAACATTATGATTTCCTAATAATTTAGTTTCAAAATGATATTTTTTATCATCTCCTGGGAAAACAACATTAAATTCTGTTCCTTTGTTAGAACACCGAATATCTGTCGCTCGAACATCAACATCAGGATTATCAATACCAATCCAAATAACTCTAACTTTATTTTTCAATTGATAGTGAACCTGCTTTGGATCATCACCATTTAAAACAGCAAATCCATCACTTGGCAATGATTCAATAAGTTCAAATTTTCCATCAATAATATTTTGTTCACTACCAAACGTCTCTAAATGAGCAGTTCCAATCCGAGTTAAAATTCCATACTGAGGTTTTACTAGCTTACACAAACCTTTAATTTCACCTTTTACATAAGCACCCATTTCAGCAATAAAAATATCGTTAAACTTCGTTAAATGATTATTAATTGTCATAATTAATCCATTATAAGTATTTAAATTTCTTGGTGTTGGTAAAGCATTATAACGAATATTTAAAATATCACTCAAAATATTTTTACTACTAGTTTTACCATAACTACCAGTAATACCTATTATTTTTAAATTAGGCATACTTTTTAATTTACTCTGAGCTTTATGTTTATAGTAATAATATACTCCTCTTTCAATAGGAAAATTAATAATATTAGCAATAAAAACAATAATTGGATTCAACACTACCATAACAGAAAGTATTGTAAACATAGCCCACACAAACTGAGCATCTGTATTTTTCCATAATAAGAAAACAACTGGTATCAAATATAAAATACTTACCGTAACAATCAATCTTTTAATTCTCGCTGTCACAACTAACGGCTTTTTATTCTGGTCATCAGCCAAACGATTACGCCATACATACGACATGAAAATATAAACTCCACCAAGAATAAGTGATAAAACAATAGCAAATTTTTCTACATCATATACAACCATTAAACCAACTAAACATAAAAGTATAGCTGATAAATCTAAATCTAAAAATAATTTACCATTTTTCATCACCCATTTTAGGTAACGATTATTTTCATTATATAAATTCTGTTGCAACATATGTAAATATCTTCTTGACTTACATACTAAGCAAACAAAAATACAAAGTAGTAAAAACAAATATAAAATAATCATAAACTCCTCCTAAATAAATTGATTAAGAATAGAAACAACCTGAGGTAAGTTTTCAATATATGCATAATGTGTTCCAGGTAAAACAATTAAAGCCGCATCATACATAATTTCTTCTAATAATTTAGCCTCTTCTACTGGGGCCTCATCATCATGATCTCCCCATATTAATAAAGTAGGTTCTTCTATTTTTTTAGCACATGAAGATAAATCCTCATTGACAACTTCTACTAAAGTCTGTCTCATAATAGGACTAGCCGCCTTATAATCACGAGAACCAATATACTTTTTCATATATTCACCAATCTGATCTAAACCAGGTAATGTTTTTAATTTTTTTAATACTCTTGTCGTAAGTGGTAATTTTTTCTGTAAACGAATACAAGGACTACCAAATAACACCAATTTTTCAATAGGGTGATCTGCCGAATACTTAATAGCAACTCTTCCACCAAATGAATGCCCCATAACAATAGGCTTTTTAATTTTTAATTTTCTTACCAATTCTTCTAATAATAAAACATAATCATTTAACGTCCAAGGATTAGAAGGCTCATCACTTTCTCCAAAACCTGGAAAATCTAAAATAGTAATACGAAAACGATCACAAAAATAATCTCCTAGATATTTCATCATCTGAATATTTTGTCCCCATCCATGAAGAAGCAAAATATCTTTTCCCTCACCATATTGTATGTAATTGACATTAACTCCTCTAATATTTGTTTTCATATCATCACCTACTACAAGCATTATACCATAAAACAATAAAAGTTATCAAAAAAAAGGCTAGAAATCAAAGAAAAAAAGTAAACATGACACAAAAAAAGAGACCTAAGCAATCTCTTTATCTTCTTCATGGATTTTATCAATGATTTTTTCAATATGTTCTCCATATTCAATAGAAGTATCATAAATAAATTTAAGTTCCGGAGTATGTCTAATATCAATACGCTCTGCAAGTTTACTACGAATAAATGGACTAGCACCATCTAAAGCTTCTAACACTGTATCCTTTTTACTTTCATCTAATATCGTAAAATAAACTTTACAATAACTATAATCACTACTTGTATCACAACCAGTAATGGTTACAAATTTTAAATCTTCATCTCTTACTTCTTGCATTAATATCACACTAATCTCTTGTTGAATCAAATGATTAAGTCTTTCAATTTTAATATTTGCCATATCATTTCCTCCTACTGGGAACTATCTCTTAATTTCTACCAAATCGTAAATTTCGATGATATCTCCTTCTTTATAATCTTGACAATTAGTCAATGTAATACCACAATCCATTCCTTTTGTAACTTCTTTAACTTGATCTTTTTCATGTTGCAAGGTATTAACAGAACCATTATAAACAACTACATCATCACGAATAATACGAGCTTTTTCATTATTTCTAACAACTCCACTAACAACATGACATCCAGCGATAAGACCAACTTTAGAGAACTTAAAGATTTGGCGAACTTCAAGTTTTCCTGTGATTTGTTCTTCATATTCAGGATCAAGCATACCTTTCATGGCATCTTCCATATCCTCCACCACTTTATAAATAATATCATAGGTTCTTATTTCAACGCCATATTCTTTTGCATCATCCTGGGCCTGACTATTAGCTCGAACATTAAATCCAATAATAATAGCATCACTAGCTCTAGCTAATACGATATCGCTTTCTGTAATACCACCAACAGCTCCACGAATAACATTAATTTTTACACCTTCAACATCAATTTTTTCTAAAGCTCCTTTAACAGCTTCCAAGCTACCATTAACATCTGCTTTCAATACAACATTGATTTCTTTAACACCTTCTTGAATACGTCCAAACAAATCTTCTAATGACATACCACTTAAATTAGTATCTTTCTCTTTCGCACGCAAAGCTCTCTCATCAGCAATATGTTTTGCTTGTTTTTCTGACTCAAAAGCCATAAACATATCACCAGCATTTGGAACATCACTAAGTCCAGTAACTTCCACCGGAGTAGAAGGTGCTGCTTCTACAATGTTTTGTCCCAAATCATTTTTCAATGTACGAACTTTACCATAAATAGTTCCAACAACAATTGGATCACCCAAACGTAAAGTACCATTTTGAATAAGTAATGTTGCAACGGAACCAACCTTACTATTCTTTTTAGATTCAATAACAACCCCACTAGCATAACGAGATGGATTGGCTTTATATTCTTGCATTTCTTCCCGAATCCCAGCCACACGGCTTTGGATTTTTTCTGTATTGGAGTTGCCGCCCACAATGGTGGTTTTGTCTTCGTTAATCCCTTCACCAGTAGCAGCAGAAATCTTATTAACAATAACATCTCCACCCCATTCTTCTGGAGTTAAACCATGCTCTACTAATCCTGTCATCACACGATCAACATTAGCATCTGGCTTATCAATTTTATTAATAGCAACAATAATTGGAACGCCAGCTGCTTTCGCATGATCAATTGCTTCTACAGTTTGAGGCATTACACCATCATCTGCAGCAACAATAATAATAACAATATCAGTAATAGATGCACCACGAGCTCTCATCTCAGTAAAGGCAGCATGCCCTGGTGTATCAATAAAAGTAATTTTTTTACCATTATAGTTAACAGAATAAGCACCAATAGCTTGTGTAATTCCACCAGCTTCTCCACTTGCTACATTACTTTTACGAATAAAATCTAGCAAAGTAGTTTTACCATGATCAACATGTCCCATAATAGTAACAACTGGTGGACGTTCTACTAAATCTTCATCTTTGTCTTCTATTTCAAAATTTTCAAAATTAGAAATATCAGCAGTCTCTTCTTTCTTCAATGTCTTATTATAATCAGCTACAATAATTTCAGCAGTTTCAAAATCAATAGATTGATTAACATTAGCCATAACTCCAAGTCCCATCAACTTTTTAACTAATTCAACTGCAGGAACTCCTAAAACTTCAGCAAGTTCAGAAACTGTCATGCCATCTTTATATAAAACAACATTATCATCTTGTGTAGCTTCATTTTTCTTTAACTTCTCACGATGTTTATAAATTTTCTTTCTTTCCTTAAAGAAATCTGCTTTTTTACTATCATTTTTCTTCTGAGATTTAGGTTTTACTTTTTCAAAAGAAGTAGAATTGTCCAAGTCAAACTTTGTATCCATGGCTAATTCTTCAGCTTTATCCATAACCTCTTCTTCATATTTAGATTCTAAATCTTCAATATCTCCTTCAACATAATCTTCCTGATCTTGTAATTCATTATCAAGTAAAATAATGTCAGTTTCATCTAAAGGTGTAGTTTCATCTTTATATTCGATTCCAATCTTATCACATAAAGCCTTTATTTCTTCTACTGTCTTACCAACATCTAATGCATAATCTTCGATATTCATCATTTTACTCCACCTCCACTATTTTTCAATTTTTTCTCTTATATCATCATATACACTCTCTTCTATTGTACATTCTAATTGACGTTCTAGAACTTTCTTCTTCTTTGCTTGCTCTAAAACAACTACATCTTTTTTAATATATGCACCTCTACCATTCATCTTTCCACTTTCATCAACAACTACGTTGCCTTCTGGAGTACGAACAACACGAAGTAATTCCTGTTTAGGTAATTTTTCTCTTGTAACAACACAAGTCCTCATTGGTATCTTCTTTACTTTCATACTATCCCTCCTTTACAACGATTATCTAAAGTTAATTCCAGCCTCTCTTGCTTGTTCTGTTGTTTTGATATCAATCTTATAATGAGTTAACTTACTAGCAAGGCGAGCATTTTGTCCTTTCTTACCAATAGCTAATGAGAAATTATCACCATCAGCAATAACCATAGCTTCTTGCTTCTTAGGATCTGTAATACATACAGTCAAATCTTTAGCAGGACTTAAAGCATTTTCAATAAATACTGCTGGATCTTTATCATATTTTACAACATCCAATTTTTCTCCATGTAATTCTTCAATAATACGAGCAATTCTACTACCCTTTTCTCCAATACAAGCTCCAATTGGATCAATATTAGAATACTCTGAATAAACAGCAACCTTACTTCTATTACCTGGATCTCTTGCTACACTATAAATCATAATAGTACCATCTGAAAGTTCAGGAATTTCAAGTTCAAATAATCTTTTAACAAAACCATAATGTTTTCTACTCAATAAAATAAGTAAATTTTTACCATTGTTATCAACCTTAGTAACGTAAACTTTAATTTGAGAACCCATCTCAATTTTCTCACCAGGAATAATATCTTTTTTAGGTAAAATTCCATTAGTACGTCCTAAATCAATAAAATAGTTATCGGTATCCTCTAAAGCAACAGTACCAACTAAAAGTTCATCTTGCTTATCACCAAATTCTTCCATAATACTATTTCTCTCAGCTTCACGAATCTTTTGTACCACTACTTGTTTAGCAGTTGATGTTGCAACACGACCAAAATCTTTTGGTGTTACCTCTTTATCAATAGTATCCCCTACTTCTAAAGTCTTATCGATTTTTTTAGCTTCACTTAATTTAATTTCAGTCTCAGGATTAAAGTAACTATATTCTTCTTGTTCTTCTACATTTTCATCATCTTCATCATCATCGTCAGAATAATGTTCAAATAAATAATCCTCATACTCTTCTTTTGTCATTTTATCATCTGGTACTACTGTCAAATAAGAATATACTTTAATTTCACCTGTTGTACGATCAAATAGTACTTTAACATTTGTTTTTGAATTAAAATTCTTCTTATATGCAGAAGTTAATGCTAATTCCATAGCATCATAAACCACTTCTGGATCAATATTTTTTTCCTTTACGATATTATCTAAAGCTTTTAAAAACTCTTTACCATTCATTTTAATTCTCTCCCTTCTCCTTAGAATAAATATCTACTTCATAAATATCATCAGTTAATACATTGTTTTGATCAATAAGTTTGTTAATTATTCTAGAAGCTTCCGTAATTAATTTTAAGTCAATAACATCTTCACTATCCAAAACAATATTAAGTACTTGTTTTCCTTCCTCTGTAGATACAAACACATCATCTACGAATACATTCAAATCACGAATCTTATCCTCTACTAAATTTGTAATTTGCTCTTTCATACTTCACCTCCTAGAAATAATAAGAGTGGGACTTTTTCTTTCCCACTCCTTTCTGTACATAGTATAGCATACTTTTCATAAAATACAAACAAATATCTTTAATTTTAACATTTTTTATGCTATTCTTTAATAAGGTGATAGTATGAAAGAAAAAGAAAAATTTGTTAGTCCTAAAGGGCTTTTAATTGGAATAGGAATATTTATATTATTCTACTTTAGTTCCTACATACAATTAATTCCTATATTACTATTTAATATGGATATAGCATCAATAACTGGTGCACAAAATGTAATGCTATCGGCATTTTCAAATATTGTATTACTATTAATATTACTCTTAATTTTTAGAAAAGATATAAAAAAAGAATGGAAAATTTTTAAAGACAACTTTTTAGAAAATATTGATATAGGAATTAAATATTGGCTAATTGGTCTAGGAATTATGATGATATCTAATATTTTTATTAATGTATTCTTACAACTAGGTCAAGCAGCAAATGAACAAGCCGTACAAGGTATGATAACTTCTCTACCATGGTTAATGTTAATTAATGCTGGATTCATTGCTCCTTGTACAGAAGAAATCGTATTTAGAAAAGGATTTAAAAAAGCATTTCCAAATAAATATGCATTTATAATTTTATCAGCACTAGTATTTGGATCATTACATGTAATCACATCTATGACTTCTCCAATTGAATTATTATATATCATTCCTTATGGAGCTCTTGGAGCAGCATTTGCATATATGTACCAAAAAACAAATACAATATTCACTTCTATATCTATGCATATGTTTCATAATACAGCATTAATTTTATTATCCATATTAGTATAAAGCGATGAAAATCGCTTTTTTATATACAAAAAAAAGAACTTCAAAAAGTTCTTTTTAATTACTCTACTTCAATACCACGTTTTATATTAATATCAAAGAAAACCAATAAGAAACATAAAACGCCTTGAAGAATTAATGTAGCAAAATATGATACCCAATAATTATCTAATACTAATAAATTCATATAAATTAATGTATAGAATAAATAGAAAACAACAAATGCAAATAAATAAGTTAAGAATAATAAAATAAATGAACCACTAGTATTTACTAATATAAATTGATAAATCGTAAGGTTAACTAATTGGCTAACTACATAAGCACAAAAGCCACCACAAATATCATAAAAGCTAAAATCTTGTCCTATGACAAAACTCATAATGAAACTGAACAAAACTAATGCCACACCAGAAACTGAAATACCAATAACAGATTTTCCATATCCATATTTTTTTGTAATAAAATTAGTTACAAAATAAATAATTGGTAAAATAAAAATAGAATAAGTTAATGTTACATTATCAAATGAGAAAGTATAATCTTTTAAAGCTTGTGCAAGAATAACAACAGTTGACAATAATAAGATATATACCCACCAACCTTCTTTCTCAACCTCTAAAACTTGTTCTTCATCCATTTCTTTAGATTCATATTTACGTGGAATTTTTCTACCACCAGATTTAACTTTTTTCAAAATTTCTTTTGCCATACTATCCTACCCTTCCTATCATAAAAGTATTGTATCATAAAAACTGTAATTAGAGAAGTAGTTATTTTAAAAAATTAACCATACAAAATTAAAAAAAATAGCTTATAATAAACTTATATAAGGATGTGAAAATCATGATAGAAAAAATAAAAAACGACCTAAAAAATAGTTTATCAACCTATCGATATAAACATAGTATTTTAGTAGCTGAAGAAGCAAAAAAGTTAGCAAAACAATATCATATAGATGAAGAAAAAGCGTATATCACCGGATTATTACATGATGTTGCAAAAGAATTACCTGAAGAAGAAAATAATATTTGGATTACAAAATATCATCTAGATAAAAATTTAAAAGACGAAAGAAATCAAAAGATTAAACATGCTGATATTGGAGCTGTTTTAGCAAAAGAAAAATATCATTTAGATGATGACTGTTGTAATGCAATAAAATATCATACAATAGGAAATAAAAATATGAATTTATTAGCAAAAATTATATACATTGCCGATAAAATTGGGCGAGAAGAAATTCCAAAAGAATTAGAACCAGTAAAAAAATTAGCCTACAAAGACATAGATAAAGCATTACTTTATTGCTTAGAAAAGCAAGAAAAAAAATTAAAAAATAAAAATATTGATATGCATAATGATACAAAAGAATTATTAAAAAAATTAAAAAAGACTACTAACTAGTAGCCTTTTTATTTATATTAATGTAAAGCGCTATGATTTATTTTTAAGAAAATTTTACAGGGATTCGGTCCACTTAAGTAAAAATAAATGTTTAGACGTATTACTAAACCGCTAAACTGTGGGGATAGCCTGTTGATACTGGGTTGGTTAAGACTCTTGAGCAGGAAAACCTGTACCTTATTAAGGAATGGGGAGAGTTTATAGTATAAACTTAAAATTTATTAATGGAGGTTATGGTAGTGAACCTTAATAACATTTCTCAAAGTCCAGCTTTTATGGTGTGTGTATGGGGACTTTTATTGGTTGCTTTGTATTTTTTTATGATACGTCCTCAAAACAAAAGAAGAAAAGAAGAGGAGGAAGTTCGCAATTCGTTAGAAGTTGGTGATG
>USGP01000027.1 GCA_900554315.1 uncultured Mycoplasmatota bacterium | reverse complement strand
CTAGTAAAGCAAGAAAAATTAAATAACATAATAAAAATAAAATTTAAAACGGAAAAAGATGCAGAATATTATTCACTAAAAATAAGTAATAACTTAGTAAATTTTAATATAGAAAATATAGAAATAGAAAATAAAGAAACGAAAAAAAATATACCAGTAAATTATCATTTATGGCCATATAACTATGTAAAACAATTAGAACAAATAAAGTATGATGGTACAAGTATAGGAAGCAGATTAGATATCTATAAATTATGTTTTCAAATTATAAAAGATAATCCACTATTAGGACATGGTTTTGACTATTTTAAAGTAGCAAATAAAGATACGAATCTAGATTATATTTTAGTAGAACATTCACAAATTATGACCTTAGGTGTACAAAACGGAATAATCTCAATTTTAATATGGATACTGCTATTAATAATGATTAGTATAGAAATCATAAAAAAATGGAAAAAAGAAAATTTTGAAACTATTCTAATTCTAGTATTATTAATATATACCTCTCTATTTGATTTTTCTATGTCCTATCAATTCTTCCTATTATTACTATTTACTTTCAGTATCCAATTACTAAAAAAGAACACAAATTAGTGTTCTTTTTTAAAATGGTAATTTCATATTTCCATTAGAAAATTGTTTCATCATCTTTTTCATCTGATCAAATTGCTGCAACAACTTATTAACTTCTTGTACAGAAGTTCCACTTCCTGCAGCTATTCTCGTCTTACGACTAGCTTTAATAATCTCAGGGTGACGTCTCTCTTTTGGCGTCATAGACAAGACAATGGCTTCAATATGAGCTAATTGTTTTGGATCAATTTTAACATTATTAAGCCCCATTTTTTTAGCACCAGGAATTAATTTTAAAAGATTCTCCAAAGGTCCAAGTTTTTTCATTTGTTTCATAGTAGATAAAAAATCTTCCAAATCAAACTTTCCTTGTTGCATTCTTTTAGCAGTCTTTTCTGCTTCTTTTTCGTCAATAGCATCTGTTGCTTTCTCTACTAAAGAAATGATATCTCCCATACCTAAGATTCTTCCGGCCATACGTTCAGGATCAAAAGAATCAAGTCCATCAAGTTTTTCAGAAACACCAATAAATTTAATTGGTACATGAGTTAAATGACGAACAGATAAAGCAACACCACCTCTAGTATCACCATCTAATTTTGTAAGAATAACACCAGTCAAAGGTAACTTATCATGGAAGCCAGTAATAACGTTAATAGCATCTTGTCCCATCATAGAATCAATAACTAACAAAATTTCATCTGGATTCACTTCAGTACGAATATTTTCAAGTTCATCCATCAACTCTTCATCAATATGAAGACGACCAGCAGTATCGATTAAAACATAATCATACCCTTTTTCTTTTGCATAAGAAATAGCGTTTTTAGAGATTTCAACAGGGTTCCCTTTTCCCTCTTCATAAACCTCTATATTTAATTGCTTTCCAATTTGTTTTAACTGATCAATAGCAGCAGGACGATAAACATCACAAGCAACTAATAAAGGCTTTTTGGCATGCTTTTTTCTCAAAAAATTAGCAAGCTTTCCAATGGTAGTAGTTTTACCAGAACCTTGAAGACCAACTAACATTAAAACAGCTGGATTTCCTTTCAAACATATATCTGCCTGTTCTCCACCCAATAATTCTGTAAGTTCATCTTTTACAATCTTAACAAATAAATCTCCTGGATTAATACTACTAGCAACTTCTTCACCAAGTGCTTTTTCTTTTACTGTATTAGTAAATTCTTTTACAACTTTATAATTAACATCCGCCTCTAACAAAGCCAAACGAATCTCTCGCATCATATCAGAGATGTTATCTTCTGTAATTTTTCCATATCCTTTTATTTTATGAATAGCATTTTGTAAGCGGTCTCCTAAACTTTCAAACATATAATCACCTAAGTTTTATTATACAAAAAAAGAAAGTATAAGTAAACAAAAAAACAGGTTGCCCTGTTTTTAACTATTAGATTCTGGAGTAATAGAAACTAGTGGAGAACCATTAGGCATAACCTCTTGATTCAATGGAGTCAATGTTGGTTGAGATGCATCAACACTAACGCTAGCACTACCTAAAGTAGGAGTGTTATCACTTAACTCAACTAATGGCTTTGATGGAGAACTATTAGAAACAATAGATGGTTCTGCAGAAATATTACTTACAAATCCTCCAGCAGGAACATCATCGTCATCGTTATCATCCAAATCGTCATCTAAATCATTTAAATCTTGAAAACCAGGAGATGCTGCAGGAACAGATGCTACCGGAGTAGTATTCAATTCTGACATTCCCTGATTATTATTCATAGAAAAACTATTCATATTAGTTGGAGCAGGTGAAGGATTATTATTGACACTACCCATTCCCATACTCATACCAGTACTCATAGTATTAGTAGGAGCTCCAAATATACTAGGTGTAGACATTGGCATAGAATTCATAGAATTACTAGCTGCATATGCCATACTAGTATTACTTGGTCTAGAATTACCATTTCCATTCCATACAGCAACAACATCACAGTTACCACTCCATGGAGCTGGATCAGGCATTTCCAATTTACAAATCAATGGTATTTTAAAAGCCATACCAAATCCTAAACAAGTACCAGCCTGCAATGTCTTTTGCTTTTCAACAATTTCATCACTAATATTCGGAACCATCTTACGAATATAATCAACATCTGTAGGGTGATTCATTTTAAAGATTAAGAAATTAGAACATTGAGAAATAACAGTATCAGAAAGTTCAACTGGTCTTTGTGAAATAAGACCTAAAATAACACCATATTTACGACCTTCCTTAGCAATACGTTCAAATATATTATAACCAATTAAGAAACGGTCCGTATCGTTTTGAATATAACGGTGAGCTTCCTCAACAATAATATGAAATGGTATACTTGCCCTATCTTTTAATCCTTTAGCAAATTCAAAAACTAAACGAGAATAAATCTTAGTAATAACTTTAGCAAAATCATCATCTACATCATCCAAGTTAAAATTAACTAATTGATATTTTTTACCATTACTAATTAACAAAGATGATAGATATGCTTCCAAAGAAACATAATCAGGAACATCAAAATATTTAGCATTTTCTCCAACGATTAAAGAATGAAGACGAACCTTTAAGGTAACTGCATCACCATAAGTATTTTCATTTCTTAACCAACCTTCACTAATCAAGGTAAAATTAAGAGCTTTTTCCAAAGTGTCAAGTGTATAGAATACTCCACCTTTAGGTTCATAATTATCATATTCACTCTTAATAAAAGAAGACACATATTCTGTAAGTAAAACACTTTCAGAAAATTGACCTTGAGAATCAATTAAGAAGCATTCACGAAACTTTCTAGTATATCCAATACCTTGTACTGGAGCCTCCAAATTAAATTGCGGAGTAGAACAACTAGCTAAAATAGAAAATATTTCATTTCTCTTATTAGGAGATGTTTCATTCGTATATAAAATAGTCATAATAGCTTTCGCAATCAAATGGTTTTTATAGTTATTTGCATCCATATCTGTCTGTGAAAAGATTAATGCTAATTTTAACATTCTTTCAATAATTGGTAATTGTGAATGATTCGTAGCTTGTAATAACAAGGCCAAATCACTAGCATTAAGCAACCAAATTGGTAAACGTAATTTTTCACCAATACCATCTGTCTCATTTGTACTAAAGAAACGATAATTGTAATTAGGATTAATAGAATTTAAATTACGAAACGCATTATAGTACTCACCTGAAGAATCAAATAATAAAATATTTGCTTTATATGGAAAAAGTCTTTGATCATGAAACATATTTTGAAATAAACGAGATACACCACAAGACTTACCACTACCACTGTTACCAAATATAGCAAAATGGTTACTAAAGAAATTATTAACATCTAAGTATACTGGAAAATCATTATAAAAGGGACTAACTCCAAATCTCATATATCCAGCTTTATCTTCACCACAAATCATAGGTACTTCAGATGGATCAATAACACGAATAGACGCATCCAATGCTGGTTTACGAATCGTACCACCAATTAATTTACCATTAACAATTTCACCTAAAAATCTTGCTTTAACGATATCTTTATCCAAATCATCTACTTCACCTAATACTTTTTTATCTTTATCTTCGAAAATAAGATGCAAATTCATTAAGTTAACTGTTAAATGATCTGCATCCTTCAAACGAATATTAGCTGAATGATCACTAATGTACACAATTTTATCAAACATAATAATTCCCCTCTATTCTTATTTCCCTATCATAATTCAAATTATACCGTTTTTTTTATGGATTTACAAGATAGAAAACAAAAAAAGAGCAAACAATGCTCTATAAAATTTCTTCAATTATCTTTTTTATTTCCTCTATTTGATTATTATGTAACGCTTTTTCTAATTTTTGTCTCTTATCATATAAATGTAAAATTTCTTCATACTCTTGTAATTTTTCTACAGTATGATGTACTTGCTTAAAAATAGCATTACGACTAACATCATAGTTTTCAGCCATTTCACCTAAACTTAAATTTTCAAAATAATAATCTTCAAAATATTTTTTTTGTTTATCTGTCAATAAATCATGATAAAGATCAAACAATTCACCATAATACACAAAATCTTCCATATTACACTCCTATAACATGAACACCAATATACATAATCAAATCTAAAATAAGTAAAATAACACCTACAATACTATAAATAACAGTTGCTAATTTTCTTCGATAAATAATTTGATTATTATAAGCCATCACCAATAAAGTAATTCCTAAAAAGAATTGAAATAAATAGATAATATCACTATCAATAATATACCAAATAAATAATCCAATCGTTAGAAAAGTCAAAAACAATTGAATATTAATAAAAACAATATTAAAACGAGTAATCTTTCTTGGTTGAATATCATTATTTTTTTGCTTACTTATATTTTCTTTCTTCGTCATATTACATCATATCCTTAAACAAACCATAGATATATTTTTCAATATCAAATACTTGTAAATCCTCTTTTGCCTCACCTAATCCAATAAACTTAACTGGCAATCCTAATTGTTCTTTAATTGCCAAAACAATACCACCTTTAGCAGTTCCATCTAATTTAGTTAAAACAATACCAGTAATATCGGTAATCTCCTGAAAAGCTTTTGCTTGACTAATACCATTTTGACCAGTTGTAGCATCGATAACCAACAAAGTTTCATGTGGTCCATCAGGAATAAGTTTTTGGATAACCTTATTCATTTTTTCAAGTTCCTTCATCAAATTAACTTTATTTTGAAGTCTTCCAGCAGTATCGATTAAAACAACATCATAATTTTCATCTTTAGCCTTTTGACAACCATCATACACAACACTAGAAGGATCAGCCCCTTCTTCTTTACCATAGAAGTCAACACCAATTCGTTCACTCCACTCATGAAGTTGTTCAACAGCACCAGCTCTAAAGGTATCACCAGCAACTAATAAAACTTTTTTATTCTCTTGCTTCATTCTCCAAGCTATTTTAGCAATCGTTGTTGTTTTTCCTACCCCATTAACACCAACAAACAAAATCACAGTCGGACCATTTTCTTGATAATTAATTTTACTAGATAATACTTCATCATTAACATAAATAATGAATAACTCATCAACGATAATTTCCTTTAAAAGTTCTGGATCACTAATTTTTTCTTTAGTAGCTCTATCCCTCAACCTATCAATAAATTCCATAACCGTATTAACACCAATATCTGCCATAATAAGAATTTCTTCTAATTCCTCAAAATACTCATCATTAATAGTACGATATTTATTAGTTAAATTAGCAAGTTTAGAAACAAATCCTTCTCTAGATTTAGTAAGGCCCTTCTCATAAACTTTAACTTCTTCTTGAGTTTGAGTCTCTTCTTTCGTCTCTATATTATTCTCTGCTTTATTAGATTGAAACATTGTTTTTAATTTATTAAAAAATCCCATAATAATCACCAACTTTATTTTAGCATACAACAAAACGCTTGTACATAAAAAAAGATAGCAAAGCTATCTAGGACAAAACGGAATGACTTGTCCCATCTTAGGAGTTTTTACTAACCTTTTACTATCTTCATCTGTTAATTTTAAATTTTCTAACTGCATAACTATCTTTTCTCTTCTACTTGGATAAATTCTTTCACAATCTTGTACAGCAGCACAAATATCAGGAAGTAAAACCTGATCATGGTCATAAAAAGAAGCATAAGCAAAAGACTTTTCTAATATAGATAATACCAAATGAGGGTTATATTGTTTATCATCATAACGACGCGCTTTTTCATTTGTCCCTTGAATAAGAACATGAAATATTTTATCCCTATCATCATCATTAAAAGAAAAATCAACACCAGTCATATCACGATACTTAGGAATAGAACCATTCATAATGTCATGTAAAATAGAATCTTCAGGTTCTTTTAAAGTAATGGTATCAAATCTTCTACGAAAAGCATCATCATAAGCAAAATAATTTTCGTATTCATCTGTAGTTGTTGCTCCAATCATCCGAACTTTACCACTTGACAAATACGGCTTCAATATATTCATAAAATCTTGAGATCCCGAATTGACTGCCCCTGCTCCTTTTACTGTATGAATCTCATCAATAAACAAAATAGTTTTAGAATCTTCTTCTAATTCTTGAAGTAAAGCTTTAACTCTTTCTTCAAAGGCACCTCGATAAGAAGTTCCAGCAACTAATTCAGAAGTATTTACTTGTAAAATTCTATACCCTTCTAAACTCTTTGGAACCATTCCGTGTTGCAACCGATAAGCAAGTCCTTCCACCAAAGCAGTCTTACCCACACCAGATGGGCCAAGTAATAACAAAGATTTTGTAATTAAAGTAACCATCGCAGAATCTAACTCTTTTTTTCTACCAATCGCAGGATTATTAAGAAAAGGTACATCTGTCAAATAATTACCAATCTCATCATCTTGATTTTCTATCATACTTTTAAGAAAAGAAGGTACATTATTATTTGCTTGTTCTGCCTGCAATTGTTCAAACCTTTTTCTCTCCTTTGGATAACGTTCAAAAAAATCCTCTACACATTTTCCATACTGGGAAACCAAAGTATTTACCATCAAATTACCAGAAAAACCAGAATGTTCAAACACATTAGAAACAACATAAGAAATAACACTAGAACACATATTAGAATTTAATAAAGATAACGCAACCGCATAACTAGAAACATAGGCCCAACCATTGGAAAAGAAATCAACGGTAGGAGAAAAATATTTTTCATATAACTTTGCAGCTTCTGCCTCATCACAATTATCATCACAGATGAATAAAATTTCAGGAAACTGTTCTAAAACCTGAGATAAAGTAATACCATAATCACCAAACAAATCTTTAGCTGGATTCTCCTCAGAAAGAATTGCTAAAAACAAAGACAAATCTCTTTTATCCTTCTGATTTAAACCCGTAACACTTTCTTTAGATTCAGATTCTTCAGACTCAGAAGCCTCTGCCTCAGCACTTTCAGGCTCTGAATCAATTGTCAAAAGACTTAAATCTAAATTTTCAATTTTTTGATACCATTTAGCTGCTTCTTTCGCAACACGATACACATCTTCGGAAACATTATTTTTCATATGCAATAGCCCCCACACATTTTTGACTATATTATACATAAAAGAAAGAAAAAAAACAACCACAACAAAATACAACATCTAGACAAAAAATAAAAATTATAGTATAATTTCTAAGTCAGCTTAACGAAATAAAAAAAGAAAGGAGTTATTATGGAAAAACCAAATGAAACAAAGATTATTGTTTTAGGTGGTCTCGGAGAAGTCGGAAAAAATATGTATTGTGTAATGCATAACGACGCAATTGTAATTATTGATGCCGGAGTAAGTTTCCCAGAAAGTGATTTAATGGGCGTAGATTATGTTCTACCTGATTTTACATTCTTAAAAGAAAACGAAAATAAAATTAAAGCTTTATTAATTACACACGGGCATGAAGATCATATAGGAACAATTCCATTTTTACTACAGAATGTAAAAATTCCTGCAATTTATGCACCAAATCATGCCAAAGAATTAATTGCTGTAAAATTACAAGATAGAAACATAAGATATGATAATTTATATGTATATACAGACAAAACAAAATTAAAATTTAAAGACATAGAAGTAGAATTTTTTAGAGTAACACACTCTATCCCTGATTCTCATGGAATTAGTATTAAAACACCTGATGGTAGAATTGTAACAACAGGAGACTATAAATTTGATTTAACACCAATTGGACCAATGGCAGACTTATATAAAATGGCCTGCCTAGGAGAAGAAGGTGTAGATTTACTAATTGGAGATTCAACCAACGCTTTAAATGAAGGATTCTCAACGAGTGAATCTGTTGTAGATGAAACACTTGGTGAAATGTTTGACAAATGTAAGACAAACCGAATTATTATTGCCACTTTTGCATCAAACATCTATCGTGTAAAACATATTTTTGAGACCTGCTATAAACACAACAGAAAAATATGTATCTTTGGTAGAAGTATGGAAAATAATATCAATATTTCAATCAATAATGGATACATTAATCATAAAGAATTAATTGTTTCTGCAGAAGAAGCAAACAATTTAAAACCAGGAGAAGTTACAATCTTATGTACAGGAAGTCAAGGAGAACCTCTTGCGGCTCTATCTAGAATTTCAAATGGTACACATAAACAGATTAAATTGAGACCAGATGATGTCGTTATCTTCTCATCAAGTACTATTCCTGGTAACGCACTAAGTATTTCAAAAACAATTAACAAATTATATTTAAAAGGTGTCAAAGTATATACAAATTCATCTTTAGCAGACTTACATACATCAGGACATGCCAATGAAGAAGAAATCAAATTAATGATACGTTTAATAAAACCAAAATACCTAATGCCATTCCACGGAGACTATAGAATGTTAAAAAAACAAGCAGATATTGGAATCAGTTGTGGTATTCCTAAAGAAAATACATTCATTCTAAAAAATGGTGATAGCTTAGTCCTTAAAAATCATGTAATAACAAAAGGAGAAAGCATGCCAGGAGCTGATGTTTACGTAGATGGAAATCGAATTGGAGAAATTGGTAGTGCTGTTATTAAAGATAGAAAGATAATGGCAAACGATGGTATTTTAGTAGTAATTGTAAATGTAAATATGAAAAAGAGAGAATTACTAATTAAACCAAATATTACAACAAGAGGATTTGTCCTAGTAAACGAAAATGAAGAATTAATTCATAAAATAGAAGACAAAGCTGAAGAAATTATTAAATCCGAGTTAACAAAACCTAAAACAACATTCCAATCATTAAAAAATGATATAACAGAAGCTTTATATCCATTTATTAATGATTTAACAGGTAGAAAGCCAATTATTCTACCAATCATTTTAGATATTAAAAAAGAAAAATAGGTCAAAGCCTATTTTTTTTCTATAAAAAAAGAAGCATTATTTTGCTTCTTCTTGTGCTCTAGTTTCACGTATAACTGTAATTTTAATAGTTCCAGGATACTTCATATTAGCTTCAATTTGCTCTTTAACTTCTCTAGCAACACGATGAGCTTCTAAATCGTCAACCTCTTCAGGTTTAACAATAACTCTTAATTCACGTCCAGCTTGAACTGCATAAGTTTTTTCAACCCCTGCAATATGATTTCCAACTTCTTCAAGTTGAGAAAGACGTTTAATATAATTTTCCAAAGAATCATTTCTAGCACCAGGACGAGATGCTGATAAAGCATCTGCTATCGCAACAATACTAGCAATAACACTGGTAGCAGGTTCATCTCCGTGATGAGAAGCAATAGCATTAATTACAATAGGATCTTCATGATACTTTTTAGCAATATTAACACCAATCTCTACATGACTACCCTCTACCTCATGATCAATAGCTTTACCAATATCATGTAAAAGACCAGCTCTTTTTGCCAAAGTTACATTCTCACCCAATTCAGCAGCAAGTAACCCTGATAAATGAGCAACTTCTAACGAATGTTGTAATGCATTCTGACCATAACTGGTTCTAAAATGAAGTTTACCAATAATTTCTATTAATTCTGGATCAAACTTTGTTAATCCCAATTCAAAAGTTGCATCTTGACCATATTCTATAATTTGTTGTTTCATATCCTGACATACTTTATCATAAAGTTCTTCAATACGGGTAGGATGAATACGTCCATCTTTAATTAAAGTTTCCAATGTCACACGAGCAATTTCACGACGTAATGGATCAAAACTAGATAAAACAACCGCTTCAGGTGTATCATCGATAATTAAATCAACACCAGTAATAGACTCAATAGTTCGTATATTTCGACCTTCACGACCAATAATACGTCCTTTCATTTCATCATTAGGTAAATCAACGACTGTAACGGTTTGTTCTCCAGCAATATCTGCAGCATATTTTTGCATAGAAGTGACAATTAGTTCTCTAGCAGTCCTATCTGCAGTAAGTTTAGCTTCGTTTTCACTTTCACGAATAAACTCAGCAATTTCTTTACTCATATTTTCTTTTACTTGACTCATTACCATATCCTTGGCTTTTTCTTTACTAAAACCAGAAATTTGTTCCAGTAAATCTAATTGTTGTTTTTTTATCTCATCCACTTTACTTTTTTCGTTTTGGATTTCATTCTGTCTAAGAGAAAGTTTATCCTCACGTTCATCCAAAGAAGCTTCTCTTTTTTGACACAATTCATCTCTCTTGTCAATACTAGCTTCTCTTTGTAATAAACGATTTTCTGATTCTTTAATTTCTTCTTTTTTTTCACGGATTTCTTTATCCAAATCCATCTTTAATTTATGTGCTTCCTCTTTTTGCTCCAAAGCAGCATCTCTTTTCATTTTTTCAAGTTCTTTTTTTGTTTGTTCACGTAAAGCTGCTATTTTCTTAGAAGCAACACTGACTCTGATACTATTTATAACAAACGCTATAAAAAGCCCAATAAGTAATCCAAGAATTACAAGTAAAATGGAGAAAATATAATTACCCATAAATTCCCTCCATCTAGATTAGGATTAATACCTAAATCTAATTCTATTGTAATTTTATTTCTAATCGTTGTCAAGGAAAAGAAAAATCCACAAAAACTGTGGATTATTTTAATAATTTTTGAATAACATCATAATCAGAATATGGTAATCGCTGATCAAAAATAGCCATATAAGAATCTCTTCCTTTTCCAATAACTGCGACAACATCACCTTTTTTTGCCTTAGAAAACGCATAATCTATCGCATTCTGTCGTTCGGCAATGAATGTATACTTTCCCTGATGAGAACCTATCATATCATCAGCAATCTCTTTAGGGTCTTCATATCTAGGATCATCCATCGTAAAAACAATAAAATCAGCATATTCAAATAATATATTACCAATTCTAGGTCGTTTTTCTTTTTCTCTACCACCTGCAGCTCCAGTAACAACAATAACATTAGAATAGCTAGATAAACTCTTTAAAAGATTTAAAATACCGTTTTCCGTATGTGCATAATCTAATAAAACATCAAAGCCTCTAGAATCATGAAATATTTCTCTTCTACCTAAAATTTTGGGAAGAGACTTAATATCATTTGCTAATTGTTCGTAAGAAATAGAAAAACTACCAGCAATCAACCATGCTAAAACTACATTATAAACATTATATCTTCCTAAAAACGAACTAATAACTCTATAAGAAGAACGATTGTAAAGAATTGTAAATAAGACATTTTCTTTACGCTCTTTGATATCAGAAATGACACAATCATTAGAAAGATTTACACCATAATTAACTTTACAATTAACAGTCAATAATTGACAATTTTCGTCATCGCCATTGCAAAAAACTTTAGCATTAGGTCTGCATAATTCAGTTAGACGAAATTTACAATTTCTATAGTTTTCAATTGTTTTATGAATATTTAAATGATCTTCTGTAATATTAGTATATCCAACAACATCAAACAAAATAGAATCTACACGATGATGCAATAAAGCTTCACTAGACACCTCCATAACAATAACTTTACAATTGTGTTCTTTGACAATTGAGAAATAATAATAAAGTTCCTCTACACAAGGAGTTGTGTTAGTAGTAGAATAAATCTTGTCACCACAATATAAACCATTTGTTCCTAAATATGCAGTAGGAAAATATAAATTCAATAAATTTCTCGTCATAATGGCAGTCGTTGTTTTACCATCTGTTCCTGTAATTCCTACGAATTGAAAATCAGAACTTTTAACATCATAAAACTTCTCACAAACAGATATCAACGCTTTATCAACATCAGACACTTTAATTGTAGGAACAGCACACTCACAATCACGATCTGTCAAAACACAAACCGCACCACGCTGAATAGCATCTTGAACATAATCAAAGTGGTCAACAAAAAAGCCTTTTGTAGCAACAAATAAATATCCTTGCTTTACTTTTCTAGAATCAGTTGCAATACCAGTAATATCAATATCACAAGAACAATCTAAAAGTTGTTTTAATTTTTTCATACAGCACCTCTTAATAATATTATAGAACAAAAGAATTAAGTAAACTTAATTCGCCTTGGTCGTCACCTCCCAAGTTTCCTGCTTCACTGACTAGGTAACCCTACTTCTCCACAGGCTTAACATCCGATAGTCGCCACCGTAGGTTTATTCTTATCTTTTATATATATTGTTGTATATATTTTTTTAATCCTTCAAATAATATATTATAACTAGCATTATAATCTCTATCATGATTACTTCCACATTTTGGACATACCCAACTTCTTACACTTAACTTTTTTACTTCCTTATTCTTATATCCACATTTACTACATATCTGACTACTTGGATAATAACTATCTATTTGAATATATTTCTTTCCATATATCTTAGTTTTATATTCTAATACCCTACATATTTCTCCTAGACTTACATTTGCTAAGTGTTTAGATATTTTCTTTTCTTCTATCATGCCCTTTATGTTTAAGTTTTCTGTTACTATGATATCATTTTCTATTACTAGTTTTTTCGTTATTTGATGGATAAGATATTTTCTTGCATTCTTTAATTTTTGATACAATATGGCAAGTCTTCTTTTGGTTTTATAATAATTATTACTTCTTTTTATTCTTCTTGATAATTCTCTTTGACATCTTTTTATTCTTTTTTCATATTTTTCTATTAATCTAGGATTTCCTATCTTCTCATTATCACTTGTAATTATAATATCTTTAATACCTAGATCTATTCCTATTATTTTTCTTGGAGTTAGTTTTGTATATATATCGTTTTCTTCTACTACTACACTTACATAATATTTACCAGTAGAAGCTTGTTCTACAGTTGCATTTATAATTCTTCCTGGTAAATATTCTAAATCTCTATATCCTCTTATTTTTACTTCTTTTAACTTAGGAAGTTTTATTATGTCTTTTTTCAAGTCTACTTCTATACTATTATATGTTTTATCTTTATAACTACTACTTATACAATTAGTTCTATAACATCTTCTAGAGTTATATTTGCTTTTAAATTTAGGATAACTACCTTGTTTTTTATAATATCTTTTAAATGCATCATCCAAATTAAATAAACAACATCTTAAACTACAAGAATCTACTTCTTTTAAATATTGATATTCTGCTTGTAAATTTTTTAAATCTTTTATCATAGCAAAACAGGATAAATTATCTTCTTTTTTCTTTTCTAAATAATAATTATATACTAATCTAGTACAACCAAATGTCTTATGAATGAATTCTATTTGACTGGTTGTAGGATACATACGGAAACGATAAGATTTATACATAGCAATCCCCCTATTGATTTAAATATATAATACAGTTGCTCGTGTATCAACTAATTTTATTCATTATTTTATTTTTCTTACCTTCTTTATAAGAAAGTTCTAGTAATCTTTTATTTTTACTATTGTAGTCATATAAAATATATCCATATTTCAATTTTTCTATCTCTTTTATATATTTTCCTATTGAATTTCTTGGTATTCCAACCTTACATATATGATTTTTAAAACATGTACATTTTAATCCTAATTTTTCATGTAATAATACCGCATCTTCTCCTATTGCTATATAAAATGCTCCTAAACCTATTATTAATAATTTTTCTTTATCTCTTTCCTTTAGTCCTTCTACCATTTTACTAAAACTCATTTTTATTTCCTTTCCGGCATTTTATATTATGTAAATTTTAAAAAGCATAATAAAAACGCCTGTCAACGAATAGTTGGCGGGCGCCTGTCAACGAATAGTTGCAAAATTTTTCTATTAGCCTTCGGTCATAGAAAAATTTTGCTCCTTGTAGCGAATAAATCCGCTACTGACTTGTTATTTAATTTCTTATTTCATCTTAATAATCCTATTGTATACCCTCTTCTAGTTTTTTACATACAGGGGGACAGGGTTACATATATAAAGCTACACGGAAACCATAGTTGTCGATGCTGTTCGTCGGATTGCTGCTGCGGCGAACAGACGCTGGACCGTTGCTGCCATCGTCGCTATAGTTACCACCACGAGTAACTCGAAGGACGGTGCTGTACGCTTCAATTGTCCAATCATTTACATTTCCTGCCATATCATATATATT
>USGP01000026.1 GCA_900554315.1 uncultured Mycoplasmatota bacterium | reverse complement strand
TCTTCCGTGGGTTCTGATGAAGTTGGTACAGGAGATTATTTCGGTCCTATCGTTGTAACCGCTGCATACGTCAAAAAAGAAGATGTAGAACGCTTAGAAAAACTAGGTGTTGGAGACTCTAAAAAAATAACCGATGAAAAAATAAAGAAAATAACTCCTGAACTAATTAAAATTGTAAAATATAGAAGCATGATTTTAACCAATAAAGAATATAACGAAAAATATACGAAAGATATCAATATGAATAAAATAAAAGCTATTCTTCACAACAAAGTGTTATATCAACTAATGACAGAAGAAAAGCCAAATGTAGACTATATTGTAGTAGATGAATTTGCAAGAGAAAAAAGATATTATGAATATCTAGAAGGAATTCCAAATGTTCAAAGAAACATCACTTTTATGACGAAAGCAGAAGATAAAAATCTAGCGGTTGCTTCTGCATCCATCATAAGTAGATACATTTTCTTAAAAGAATTCGATAAATTATGTGACTCTATTCACATTCCTCTACCAAAAGGAGCAGGAAAAGATGTCGATGAAATCGGCGAAGAAGTTGTAGAAAAATATGGAGAAGATAAACTAAAAGAAATTGCTAAATTCAATTTTAAAAATACAGATCGAATCTTACATACATTAATATATTAAAAAAGAGACACACGTCTCTTTATTTTTTTCTAGTATAAACCAAATGTTTGTAAGAAATCCCCTTCTCTTCTTGTTCACTTAAAACAGCACTATTCCACTCTTCATGATTAAAAGTTGGAAAAAAAACATCAGCCTTACTTTCAGCATCCACTTCTGTCAGTAACATAGTATCCGAATAAGGTAACATCTCCTTATAAATACTAGCACCACCAATAACCATAAATTCTTCCTCATGTTGCTCAATATAAGGAAGTAACTCTTCTATAGAATGCATCACTAATATTTCAGAAGGATACTCTACCTGACTATGAGTCAAAACAATATGTTGTCTTTCTGGCAATAATCCAGGCAAAGACTCTAATGTTTTTCTTCCCATAATAATTGGTTTATGAAGAGTATGTTCACGAAAAAAACGCATATCCTCTTTAAAATGCCAAATCAAATCGTTATTTTTTCCTAATTCTAAATTCTTACCAACAGCGGCAATCATTGTAACATTCTTCATAATTAAATTCCTTTATCAAATTTTTGTTGAGGATTTCTAGTTTTAATCAACTGACGAGGATAATTTTTAACAGAAATATCATCCAAAGTAAAATCATAAAAATCATGAATATCAGGATTTAATTCTAAATAAGGTTCTGCACGTACTCCATCATAACAATTGATAGGATCTCTTCTAAGTTGCTCTACCGCTTGTGCAATATGTCTATCATAAATTTGAACATTTTGAAGGTCCCAACTAAAAGTACCAGGCTGATAACCCGTTGCTTGAGCAACCATTTGCATCAAAGCTAAATACTGCATTTGATTAATACATCCTGCAACTAAAAAATCACTAGACCTCTGTATCAATTTCATATCCAAATAATCGACTCCGTCTCTACCATGTCTGACATTCCAAACTGTAGAATATGCACAAGGTTTTAATCCATGAGGCTTTTTAAAGTCCTCAAATTGCCACATATCAATAATATGACGTCTGCCATCTGGATTTTCTTTTAAATCCTGAATTAATTTTTTCATCTGATCATAATGAGAAATAATAGAACCATAAGTAGAACCAATGTTTCGTAAACAATTCCCATCTTTATCTTTTAAGTCCCATTCATCCCACCAAGTAACACCATATTTATCTTTTAAAACATCTAAATCTGTAGTAGCATCTTGATAAATCCAAAGAACTTCGCCAATACTCTTTTTAACCGCAATTGGCCTAAGAGTTATCATAGGAGACTCTCCTTTAGAAATATCATATGTAAATAGTCCTGGATTATTTAAAGATAAAGTATTTGCAGGTTTTCCATCTGTTTCATACTTAGGACGAGGATCCATATCATAACAACCTTCTCTAAGTAACTTATCCATCATCACTTTAGCATACATATCACCTTTTGTACCAACAGGGTTCCCGTCTTTATCTAATAAATGAAGCCCATCCGTTTTAACTTCAGGATATTCTAAATCTGCAAGCTTAAAAGGACAATCTCCCTTTTCTAACAACTTCGTATTAATATAATCAACATCTATATTTGCCATATCTTATTACCTCCTAATTAACTATATCATGAAACTAAAAAATAAAAGTGTTGCGAATGCAACACAAAAAGAAAAAAAGCTATCAAAGCTTTTTTTAATAATCCCATTCACGATTCATCTTTTCTAAATTTTCTTTACTAGAAGTAACTATCATCTTAACTCTACCAAGTTCATTATAGTTATGAACTTCCCCATTTTTCAAATCATCTATCACGCAATTAGTAATCTTTTTAAGAGAAATACTATTTACTTCATAAAAATCTAAGAAAACAGAATCATTCACTTCTTCTAACTGAACATGATTAATACTAGGATAATATTCAATCTGTACACGTACTTGATCTTGTAGACTTTCATCTTCAATAAATTCAGTATAGTAATAATCATAATAATGAATAGAAAAATCATCACTCATAGGATAAACCTTCTCTTCTGTCTCTGTTTTAAATCCCTTTGGAACATCATCAACAACAGTAAGATTTAAAAAATACCAAACAGATAAACCAATTCCAATAGAACTAACAACAATAGAACTTAAAATGGTAATAATAATTCTTCTCTTACTAAATTTCAAATTAAAGATAAAATCTAAAATAATTTCTATTAAAACAATAGCAAATACAATAATTCCTATCAATAATAAGATAGGTCCAAATAGAAAGACACCTTGAAACATTACGGCAAGTAATACTACCAAAGCGACAATTCCAAAAATGGTTCCAATCACAACAGGAATCAACAAGAAAAATAAAATACATTTAATACAAATAGTAATTGCTTTGGTAAACAAATCTAATAAACTAAAACCAGAAGAATTATTTTTAATAACTTTGACTTTTTTAGGTTTATTTTCTGCTACTTCTTTCTCACCAGAATTCTCCATTTCTTTGCTTTCATCGCTTTCTTCTACTACTTCAATGATTTCTTCACTATCTAAGAACTTAATCTTAAAAATATAAAGAAAAGCAGCAATCGCTAAAATAGCGTATCCAGCATTAAAAATAAATTCAAAGAATTTAGAGAAGAAAAGACTAAATACATTATCACCTGTATAAAACAAACTAATAACAATTTCTTTCAAAATAACAAAAGGAATAGAAAAACATAAAATCACACAAATAATAATCAATATTTGAGCAAGCATTTTAATTAATTCTTTCATAGTTTTGTGTTCAAAAACAAAAATTGTTTTCTTTACATAATCACATATACTTTGAAAAGCACTCTTAATAACGCTACTGGCATCTTTTCTTTGCCTTTCTTCTGTTACATCCTTATTAATTAAAACATCCAAATCACAATGGAAAAGATTACATAATGCAACAATCTTATCCATCTCTGGATAACTACTCCCTGACTCCCATTTAGAAACAGACTGTCTAGTAACACCCAATTTTTCTGCTAATTGTTCTTGAGAAATTCCTTGTTCTTTTCTCAACTTCTGTAAGTTTTCACCAAACTTCACCTTTTCATCACCTCGAAAAAAATCTTACAATGTTAACCGGTTGCGCACCACCAATTTTAGGTTGTTTTTTGTATAATTTCGGTTGCATTTTCACTTTTTCTTAGATTTTTGGTCCATGATAAGAGAATATAATACATCTTTATCACCAGAAGTAAAACCATCCTGAGTAAGTAATACACTAACTTTATTTTTTAACATCAGACAAATAACATCTTTTCTTTCTTTCACTTTAACTACATCACTTAAAAGATAAGTTTCTTTAACAGAAGACTTTTCAGCTTGCATTTCGATTTTATCTTTATGAATAGTAATTTTCATTATTACATTCTTTGACGAATTCATACTATATATTTTTTTATAAGCCATACGAGCCAATAAAGTAGGAAAGCAAAAATAATAAATAGCTCCTAACAACAAAATAATAAGACTAAAGATTCCAAATGAATAGTCCCCTTCTAAAAAAGAAGAAATAGTAGAAAACAAAACTAAAATAAGTAAAAACAAATAAAAACCAGTCTGCAAATTCACTTGATAAAACCTTTTAATAATTGCATAGTCATATACATATTGATTAACAACTTTTTTCATAATATCACCTAATATAATTATAACAAAAAAAGAAGTAAAATTACTTCTTTCTTTTTCATATTGTTATAAATCTTTTAATCATTATGTCTAACAAAACGTTCAAATTCTTTTATTTCTGGAGTTTCCATTTCAGTTTTAGCTAGTTTTTCAATCAAACTCTTTTGTTCACGTGAAAGTTTCTTTGGAGTATAGACTTTAAAAATAACATACATATCACCTTTAGTCTTATGATATTTATTATCAATTCCTTTACCACGAATACGTTGTTTATCTCCACTATTAGTACCAGGAGCAATATTAATTTTAACATTACCATACAAAGTAGGAATTTCCTTTTTGCATCCCATAATAGCTTCTGTTAATGTAAGAGGAACTTCAACATAAATATCATCATCTCGTCGTATAAACACATCATGATCATCAACAACGAATTCTAAATATAAATCCCCGTTTTCTCCTCCATTACTGCCAGGATTACCTTTACCAGAAACTCTCAAACGATCTCCTGTATTAATACCAGCTGGAATATTAATAGTTAAAGTCTTATTCTTTCTAACTTTACCTTTTCCTTTACATTTTGTACATTTTCTCTTAAATGTATAACCAGTACCACCACAATCTGGACAAGTCGTCTTAGATAAGAAAGAACCCAAAATAGTATGTTGCTCAGAGGTAACAGTTCCACTACCATGACAAGTAGAACACTTTTCTTCATCAAAGCCACCCTTGCCATCACACTCATCACAATCTTCTACAACATCTACATCAAATTTCTTCTCACAACCAAATACAGCTTCTTCAAAATCAAGATTCATTCTCATTAATACATCACTACCACGACGAGCTCTAGATCCACGACCACTAGAAGAATTTCCTCCACCAAATCCAAATCCAGAGAATCCACCAGATCCTCCAAAGAAGGAATCAAAGATATCACCGAAATCAAAATCAGCGCCATCAAATCCTTGATAAGAATATCCTCCAGCACCAGCTGGGCCATTGCCTACACCAGCATGTCCATACTGATCATACATCTTACGTTTTGATTCATCAGAAAGTACAGAATATGCTTCTTGTACCTCTTTAAATTTTTCTGTCGCATTAGGATCATCTTTATTTAAATCTGGATGATATTGTTTTGCTTTTTTACGAAAGGCACTTTTTATTTCATCTTGGCTAGCAGTTTTACTAACACCAAGCACCTCATAATAATCACGTTTCTCTGCCATATCTACACCTCATTTCCTAATGATAGACAAGAAAGTAGCTATGCGCTACTTTACTTCTCTTAATCTTCTTCGATATCTGCTTCTTGAACATCATCATCAGATTTTTTGTTTTTCTTCTTATCTTTCTTTTTATCTTCTTTATCGTCATCATCATCTTTTTCGTCTTGTTGTCTATCTTTTGCAGCTTGTTCATAAACTTTTGTTGCTAAAGCCATAGCTTTTTCTTGTAATTTATCTTTATATTTCTTGATGTCATCCATATCATCATCATCCATAGCTTTTCTTAAATCTTTAATTAAATCTTCAGCTTCTTCTTTTTCTTTCTTATCAACTTTATCTCCAAGATCTTTAATAGCTTTTTCAGTTTGGAAGATTAATTGTTCAGCTTCGTTTTTAGTCTCAGCTTCTTCTTTACGTTTTTCATCAGCCTCTTTGTTTTCTTCAGCTTCTTTACGCATCTTTTCAACTTCTTCATCAGATAAGTTTGTAGAAGAAGTAATAGTAATAGATTGTTCCTTATTAGTTCCTAAATCTTTAGCTGTAACGTTAACAATACCATTAGCATCAATATCGAATTTAACTTCAATTTGAGGAACTCCTCTAGGTGCAGGTGGAATGTTAGTTAATTTAAATCTACCTAAAGTCTTGTTATCAGCAGCCATTGGACGTTCACCTTGTAATACATGTACATCTACAGCTGGTTGGTTATCAGCAGCAGTTGAGAATACTTCTGATTTAGAAACTGGGATTGTAGTATTTCTTGGAATTAATGTAGTCATAACTCCACCTAATGTTTCAATACCAAGTGATAATGGTGTAACATCAAGTAATACGATATCATTAACATCACCAGTTAATACACCACCTTGAATAGCAGCACCCATAGCAACTACTTCATCAGGGTTAACTTCACGAGATGGTTCTTTACCTAATTCTTTAGTAATTAAGTCATATACCATAGGAATACGAGTTGATCCACCAACTAAGATAACTTTATCAATATCTTTCTTAGTCATATGAGCATCTTTTAACGCTTTACGAACTGGTTCCATAGTAGACTCTACCAAATCAGAAATCAAATCTTCAAATTTAGCACGAGTTAAAGTAATATCCAAATGTAATGGTTCTCCATCTTCACCTTTAGCAATAAATGGTGCAGATACTTGAGTAGATACCATACCACTTAAATCTTTCTTAGCTTTCTCAGCAGTCTCTTTCAAACGTTGCATAGCCATTTTATCTTTACTTAAATCAATACCATTCTCTTTCTTGAATTCTTTGATTAAGTATTCCATAATTCTTTCATCAAAGTCATCTCCACCTAAATGGTTATTACCATTAGTAGACTTAACTTCAAATACACCATCACCTAACTCAAGGATAGATACATCAAAAGTACCACCACCTAAGTCATATACTAAGATAGTTTGTCCTTCATCTTTTTCAAGACCATAAGCCAAAGCAGCAGCAGTTGGCTCATTGATAATACGCTCAACATCTAATCCTGCAATCTTACCGGCGTTCTTAGTAGCTTGACGTTGACTATCATTAAAGTATGCTGGAACAGTAATAACAGCTTTATCAACTTTTTCACCTAAATAACTTTCAGCATAATCTTTAATATAACTTAAAATCATAGCAGAAATCTCTTCAGGAGTATATTCTTTTCCTTCAAGTTCTACCTTTTCACTAGTTCCCATTTTTCTCTTAATAGAACTAACTGTATTTTTATTTGTTAATGCTTGTCTTTTAGCATTTTCACCAACAATTCTTTCTCCATTTTTAAATGCAACTACAGAAGGAGTTGTTCTACTACCTTCAGGGTTTGGAATAACCTTTGGAGCACCAGCTTCCAATACTGCAGCACATGAATTTGTTGTACCTAAATCGATACCAATAATTTTACTCATATATCATCTCTCCTTTATTTACTATTAACTTTTACTGAGGCAGGACGAATTACCCTACCATTTAATTTATATCCTTTTAATAAAACTTCTGTAACAACATCATCATCCATCTCAGGAACATTATCAGTCATCAAAGCTTGTTCTTGACTTGGATCAAAAACTTCACCAACGCGATTAATTTCTTCAACTCCAAATTTCTTTAAAATTTCTGTTAAATTTGCATACATCATTTTAAATCCATCTAAGAATTTAGATAACTCATCACTCAAGTCATGATCATCAAGCTTAATAGCTCTTTCAAAATTATCAACTACATTAATAAGCTCAGTAACTAAATCTTGATTAGCAAACTTCAACATATTTGCAGTTTCCTCATCTTTTCTCTTACGATAATTAACAAGTTCTGCCTGCGTCAACTTAACTTTATTTACTAAATTTTGATTTTCTTCCTGTAACTTACTAATTTGTTCTAATAACTTTTGATTTTCTTCCTTTAATTTAGAATCAACATGTTTATCACGTTTTGTCTTTTTGTCTTTTTTATCTTCACTTGGAGCACTCTGTCCTTCTGGAACAGGTATCTCATCAAGCTTTTCAACAACTTCTTCAGGTTGCTGTTCTACAACTTTTTCTTCCTTATTATCCATAACTACCTACCTTTCTATATTTTCTTTCATGTATTCAAGCATGGAAACGACACGATCATATTCCATTCTCTTTGGTCCAATAATGGCAAGTGTTCCTTCTTGATTACCACTCTTAAATTTAGTCTTAATCACAGTAACATCATCATCAATTTTACTTTCACTACCAATATAAACTTTAATATTGTTGTCACCATCTTCTTCAATTTTATGAAGAAGTTCTGGGTTATCAAGTTTATTAAATACAGACTGAATTTTTTCAACATTACTAAATTCAGGTTGTGTTAAAAACTTGTTCTTACCAACAACATTAATTTCTTGACTCGTGAAATCACTAAATACATGATAGAAGGCATTATATAGTTGCTCATGTTGTTTAACATACTTCCCAATAATAGGCTTTACTTCATATTCTAGTTTTGCACTAACTTCATCAATAGGAGTACCAGCAATTAAATTATTAATTAAATTAACTGTTTTCTTAATATCTTCCAAAGAAACGTCTTGCAAACGAATATTTTTATGTTCAACATGACCTTTATCAGTAATAACAATTACAATCATACTACCTTCATCAATCGGAACTACTTCTATTTGTTTAAGAAGATTCTCATGAGATGTACTACCAAGTACGACAGTAGTATAATTAGTCATATCAGATATCACCTGTAAACTCTTTACTATAACATCTGATAAAGCAAGCTGTTGGTTATGAAAAACGGTTTGAAGCTTTAACATATCTTCTCCACTCATCTTCTTAGGTTCCATTAAATGATCAACATAATAACGATAACCATCTTCACTAGGAACACGACCGGATGAAGTATGTGTCTTCTCCAAAAGTCCTGCTTCTTCCAAAGCAGACATTTCATTACGAACAGTCGCACTGGAACATTTCAATGTTTTAGATATCGTCTTAGAGCCAACTGGAATTGGATCTTTAATATATTTTTCAACAATCAACTTTAAGACCTTACACTGTCTATCCGTTAACATATTTCCTTCCTCCTACTGTTAGCACTATCTTTTCCTAAGTGCTAATTATATTATATGCAATTGATTAGCACTTGTCAACAACTTGTGCTAATTTTCTGTAAAAAAAAGAGGCTTTACACCTCTAATAACTAGCAAGAACAAAACGGAACTGATTATAACCAGTAGCATTGTTACTTACTAACATTCCATTAACACTATTATTTTGAAGAGCTATTCTGGTATTAGAACTATTATTCATACGGTAATAGCCATTACCTAAAGAAGCAATAGTAAATAATTGAGCCCCAGAAGAAGACTTATCTCTAAAATATAGATTAGAACCTTCCGCTTGTAATACTCTCTGATTTACAACAGATTCAATATAATATTTTCCACTACTTTGATATACATGCCACAACTGCTCATCACTACCATCAAACAACTCTCCGACCATAAACTGATTAGATTCATTTTTAAGTCCTAAAACATGATTACTATCTACAAAAATATAATAATTACCATCTGGAAGATTTTGCGTAGTATCATATTGGAAAGAACTAAAATGAAGACCTGAAGCAGGATCTTTAAATTTACCACTGGCACTACCAAGCGTTCTCCAATTAGAATTATCAGAACTTACAGAGACACTATGACCAGTTAAAGTAGCATTAGCACTATGCCAAACAGCAACTTCCTCTAAATCGTATCTACCACCTAAATTGATAGTAACACAATGAGAACCACTTCCACTGGCAGTTGCTTTAGTAGTGGTATCTCCATCCACCATTTTGCTACTATTAGAAATACCAGAACCACTAACGCTTCTATTTAAAGCAACATTTCTACCTTCATCAATAGCTTGTATCTCCGACCAAGTAGCACTACCAGACACACAATCCCTAATATACTGTACTTGATTTAGAGAGGCATTAGAACCTTTTCTAGGAGGATTATTTTCATCATTGCTAGAAACTTTAGTAACCTTGAATTGTCCATTTCCACTATGAACATCTTCTATAATCATACCATTATAGATTTTAGGAGTATAATCTTCTATTCGTGGATTACCAGAGCTATCATAATCACCTCGAAACAAATCCTCATATGTTCCTGAAGGCTGATTTGTCAAAGTTCCGCTCTTATTAGCAAATCTAGAACCAGCATTACCATAAATAAAAGATGTAGTCATACCATAATATTTACCACTACCCTTACCACCTAAAGCAACCATAAAACGACTGGCAAGTGAATCTGAATCATTCACATCACTAGAATAAAGACGAACATCCGTAGCTCCACCATTAAAAGAACCATCTTGACTTCCTAAATAAAAATAAATAAAATCATTAGCTTGCAAATACATAATAGCAGAAGCATAATCTCCTCTTTGAGTATTCGTTCCAGCTCCCCATATTTCTATTTTATACCAAGCACCATCTGGAGCAATATATTCTCTTCCATTACTATCAACTGCACCACCTTGATAATAACCAGAAGAATCAGAAACGCTTAAACGATTTAATTCATCCTCAATCAAATCTACATAATTAACTGTATTTTGACGACTCGTACTAAGATTACCAAGTAAAGCCAAAACAATTAATAAAGACATTATCATAAGTCCATATAATAATGTCGAAATTGCAAAACCCTGATTATTTAACTTTTTCATATAATCACCTATCTTACGATTATTTTATCACACTTGACGTAAGATAGCTACCCATTTATCACCATATTTTTTACTCTTGACAACAAAAAGACTAGAAGGAAAAATAATTTTTTCCATTTGATCACTTTCAGCAACAATAATACCATCAGAAGAAAGTAATCCCAAATTCATAATCTTCTGAATACTCTTTTTCACTAAGTCTGTTTGATATGGTGGATCTAAAAAAATAATATCAAATTGAATTCCTTTTTGAGAAAACTCAAAAAGTGCTTTTTCATAATTCATACAATACGGATAAGCATCACAGATATCAATTGTATGAATGTTTTTTAAAATAACATCATAGGCCTTTCTATTTTTATCAACCAAGTATGCCTTTTTAGCTCCTTCACTTAATGCTTCAAAACCCAAATTCCCACTTCCTGCAAATAAATCTAAAACCACTGCCTCATCTACGTAATTTTGTATCATCCCGAACAAGCTTTCCTTAACCCGATCCATAGTAGGTCTAGTTCCCTGAATATCAAACCCAACCAAATTTCTGCCTTTATATTTACCACTAATTATTTTCAAAAAATCCCCTACTTTCTACAATCATAATCTCCACGAAGCTTCCTAAACTTTTGATTAAAATCCAAAATAAGTAAATTAACTTCGGTTTCTTTTTCTTTATACGCCAAAAAAGAAGGAGTTTTTTCAATTTTCTCTTTTAATTCAGAAGAAAAAGTTTTCTTATAGATAGAAATTTGACTCATTAAATCTTTATCAGCCAAAGTAACTTTTTTCTGTTCTAAAAAAGAAACGACTTTCTCATCTTCTAAAATCACTTTTTTTAAATTTTCTAATGCTTCTATTAATTCATTCATAAAATGATTATAACATAAAACTACTGAAATACATCCATAAAAGCAGAAATCATCTTCATTTGATCAACAGCTCGTTCTAATTTATCTTCTCCTGTCAATTTAAAATACTTTTTAGCAGCTTTCTCCATGTCTTTTAGACAATCCTCATTTCGATTTAATCTTTTATACCAAGAAGAATCTACTTTTAAATAATCTGAAAGTAACGGATTTTCTCTTATCTTTTGTAACATCAACGGTGTCATATTTAATCATCCAAATAAGAATATCCAGAAGAAGATTTTACAGAATTAGAAGAGAAATTACCACCTATATTTTGAATAAGACCAATTGCTTTTTGCATATTAACAATAGACTTTTGTACACCATCTAAATCCAAATTCTTTAAATAATCCATTAAATCTTTCAGAGAAGAAAAATCATGACTACTAGAAGTAGAAGATGTAGATGAAAAATAGTCTTTCCAAACGCTACTATTTTCTCCATAAATTTCATAGAGTTCATAAAGCTTCTGCCAATTAGTCTTTCCGCTCATCACATAACTAGCCAGTTCCGTATGACCTCTAGCAAATGACTTAAAACTTTCCTTCGACATAGTATCACCACTATATTTTATGTAGAAAAATAAAAAAAAGAAGAATTATCTTCTTTTCCTATTATAATAAATCCTAATCGATTATCTATTTCAAAAAATCATCAATTGTCATCAAACGATCATCAATTTCTTTTAAAGAAATTTTATCTTTCTTAGGAACATCTTTCACTTCGGGCATCACTTCTTCTACATCCAAGGTTTCAATTTCCTCTTGCATAGGTTCTTCTCTTCTTTGAAGAGTAGCAATCATAAAACTATCACTAAGTTCATGTTTAGAAATTTGACCACCAATAGAATAACGATCTGCAATATTTAATTCTGTCAATTTTAAAGTTTCAATCTCACCATTCTTAATACCAATATAATTTTTAGAATCCGTAATAAAAGTCTTGATAATATGATATGGATTACTCTTAACCTCACGAATAACCAACAACCCACGTCTAGCACGAGTAGAAAGTTCAAACTCATTTAAATGTACTCTCTTACCAGTACCTTTATCAGTAATAACAGATAAATACTCTGCCTCTGTTGGATCAAATTGGTTAATAGATACCAAATGATCATCTTTTAATTTCATAGCCTTAACACCAGCAGCTTTAACCCCTACAACCGGAACCTCTTCTGTAGCAAAACTTAATCCATAACCACTATCTGTTGTAAGGAATAAAGTATTCTTCTCTTCTACAAAAGCATCGATTAATAAATCATCATCCTTTAACTTCATACAACTAGTTGGTTTAGAATAACGAGAAAGTTTAAAGTCTGCTAACTTACTACGTTTAATCATACCATTACGAGATGTAATAACAACATTTTTATCAGTATCAAAAGTTGCGACTGGAATAGCACAAACCACTGCTTCATCTGGAGAAATTTCAATCACATTACTTACATGTTTAGGCATATCTTTCCATTTTAAATCAGGTAAAATATGAACTGGAATATGTAAATAATTACCATGAGTAGTAAATACCAACAACGTATCTAACGTCGTCATCTCATAAATACCCAAAATATAATCATTCTCTTTAATCGTAATATCTTCAGGATTAGATGCTGTATAGCTTCTAAAGGAAGTACGTTTAACATATCCATCCTTCGTAACCATAACAACACAATCTTCTTTAGGAATCATTGCTGTAGTATCAATCTTAATTTCGGTAATTTCAGCTTTAATATCTGTTAAACGTTCTGTTGCATACTCTTTCTTAACATCACGTAAATCTTTCTTCATAACAGATTTTAAAACATCTTCACTACCTAAAATAGCAGTCAAACCATTAATAATCTTTTCTAAGTTTGCCATCTCTTCTTGTAAAGCAACAACATCTGTATTCGTTAAACGATAAAGTTGTAAGGTAACAATAGCTTCTGCTTGCTCCATAGTAAATTCAAATTCTTTTACCAAGTTTTCTTTAGCATCACTCTTATTTTTAGACTCACGAATAACTTTAATGACTTCATCTAAAATAGAAAGACATTTAATTAATCCTTCTACAATATGATAACGTGCTTTTGCATGAGCTAAATCAAACTCTGTACGACGACGAACAACTTCTCTTTGATGAGCAATAAAAGCATCTAAAGACTGTGCAAGCCCCAATAACTTAGGTCGCTTATTGACAATAGCAACCATATTAAAATTGTAATTAATTTGCATGTCTGTATTCTTGAGTAAATAATTGATAACCAAATCTACATTTGCATTCTTCTTTAAATCAATCACAACACGAACATCAGCTGCTGACTCATCCCTTACTTCCCCAATACCATCTATTTTTTTATCAATACGAATATCATCAATCTTTTTAACCATCAACGCTTTATTTACTTCGAATGGTATTTCTGTAATAATAATGGACTTACCATTTTTATTTTCTTCGATTGTATATCGACTTTTTACAACAATCTTTCCACGACCAGTCTCATAAGCTTGACGAATTCCATCAATACCTTCAATAATACCACCAGTAGGAAAATCTGGTCCTTTGACATAATTCATTATTGTATCAAGTCTACTATTAGGATTATCTATTCTAAATATTGTAGCATCAATAACTTCACCTAAATTATGCGGAGGCATATTAGTAGCATAACCAGCACTAATACCAGTAGTACCATTTACAAGTAAATTAGGAAACTTGCAAGGAAGTACTGTTGGTTCTACTCTTGTATCATCATAGTTAGGAGCCATATTAACAGTTCCTTTTTCAATATCTTTAAGTAGTTCACCTGCTATTTTAGATAATCTTGCTTCTGTATAACGCATAGCAGCAGGGCTATCACCATCCACAGAACCAAAGTTTCCCTGTCCATCTACCAAAGGATAACGCATTGCCCATTCCTGAGCCATACGCACCATTGCAAAATAAACAGAAAAATCCCCATGAGGATGATACTTACCAAGTACCTCACCCACGATTCTCGCTGACTTTTTATAAGGTTTGTCTGAAGTATTACCCAATTCCATCATTCCGTATAAAATTCTACGGTGAACGGGCTTAAATCCATCTCTAACATCCGGAAGGGCACGTGAAACAATGACCGACATAGAGTAGTCAA
>USGP01000025.1 GCA_900554315.1 uncultured Mycoplasmatota bacterium | reverse complement strand
AGCATCACATGGAACTTGCAAAAATGGCAGTTGAAGAAACAGGAAGAGGAATTTATGAAGATAAAATTACAAAAAATATATTTGCATCAGAATACATCTATCATAGTATAAAACATATAAAAACGGTTGGAGTAGTACAGGAAAATGAAGAAGAAGGGTATGAAGAAATTGCAGAGCCAATTGGAATTATTGCCGGAGTAACCCCTGTAACAAACCCAACCTCAACTACTTGTTTCAAATCCCTAATAGCTGCCAAAACAAGAAATGTTATTGTATTTGGATTTCACCCATCTGCTCAAAACTGTAGTGTAGCAACAGCTAAAATATTATTAGAGGCAGCAGTAAAAGCAGGAGCCCCAAAAGACTGTATTTTATGGATTGAAAAACCATCAATAGAAGCAACGCAAGCTTTAATGAAACATCCAGATGTAAAAATGATTTTAGCAACAGGTGGAAAAGGAATGGTAAAAAGTGCCTACTCTTGTGGAAAACCTGCATTAGGAGTAGGACCAGGAAATGTTCCATGTTATATACATAAAGATGCAAAATTAAAAACAAGCGTAAACGATTTAGTAATGTCTAAATCATTTGATAACGGTATGATTTGTGCAAGTGAACAGGCTGTTATTGTAGATAGAGAAATAAACGAAGAATTTATAAAATTAATGAAAGAAGCAGGCTGCTATTTTGTAAAAGAAGAAGAAAAAGAATTATTACAAAATTATATGTTTACTCTAAAAGAGGATGGATATGATTTAAATTCAGAAGTAGTTGGAAAAAATCCATTTGATATTGCCGAGAAAGCAGGTTTCTTAATACCACTTGATACAAAAGTAATGGTAGTAAGAGAACATGGTGTAGGTCCAAATTATCCATTCTCAAAAGAAAAACTTAGTCCGATTTTAAGTTACTATATAGTAGAAAATGAAGATGAAGGAGTTGCTTTAAGTGAGAAACTAATTGAATTTGGTGGCCTTGGACATTCAGCTGTAATTCATACTGAAAATCAAGACACGATTGATCATTTCTCAAGCGTAGTAAAGGTTGGTAGAATTATTATTAACTCCCCATCTTCTCATGGAGCAATTGGAGATATTTATAATACCAATATGCCATCTTTAACATTAGGTTGTGGTACATTTGGTGGAAATAGCACAACAGATAATGTTTCTAGTGTTAACTTAATTAATCTAAAGAGAGTTGCTAAAAGACAAGTTAATATGCAATGGTTTAAGGTTCCACCTAAAATCTATTTTGAAGCAGGATCTATAAAATATTTATCCAAAATGCAAGGAATTAGTAGAGCATTTATTGTAACAGATCAATCAATGGTAAAGCTTGGATATGTAGACAAAATTATCTATCAGTTAGAAAAACATGCCAATAGAGTACATATTAAAATATTTAGTGATGTAGAACCAGATCCATCATTTGATACCATTGATAGAGGTGTAGAAGCAATGGGTGAATTTAATCCAGATGTAATTATTGCCTTAGGTGGTGGTAGTGCAATTGATGCTGCAAAGGGAATGTGGTTATTTTATGAACACCCTGATGTAGATAAAGAAGGATTAAAACTAAAGTTCTTGGATATTAGAAAAAGAACATACAAATATCCAAAACTAGGCTTAAAAGCAAAATTTGTCGCAATTCCTACAACTTCCGGAACAGGTAGTGAAGTTACCTCATTTGCAGTAATTACAGATAAAAATAACAATGTAAAATATCCATTTGCAGATTATGAATTAACACCAGATGTAGCAATCATTGATCCTGATTTAGTATTATCTTTACCAAAAACCTTAACCGCAGATACAGGAATGGATACATTAACTCATGCGATAGAAGCATATGTATCTAATATGGCAAGTGATTTTACAGATGGCCTTGCTGAAAAAGCAGGAGAGCTAATCCATAAATATTTACTTAGAGCCTATGAAAACGGAAATGATAGAGAAGCCAGAGAAAAGGTCCACAATGCAAGTTGTATAGCAGGAATGGCCTTTACAAATGCTTTTTTAGGAGTAAACCACTCTCTAGCTCATAAGCTTGGTGGAGAATTCCATATAGCTCATGGAAGATGTAATGCGATATTATTACCATATGTAATAAGATATAATGCAAGTAAACCATCAAAATTTGTATCATTCCCTAAATATGAATATTATATTGCAGATGAAAAATATGCCAATTTTGCTAAAAAGATAGGACTAGATGTAAAAGATACTGAGGATGGAGTTAATAAACTAATCGAAATGGTAAAAACAATGAATGAAAAACTTGGTATCCCACGGTCATTTAAAGAATATGGAATTAATGAAGAAGAATATATGAATAAGCTTGATACATTAGCTAATCATGCTTTTGAAGATCAATGTACAACTGCCAATCCTAGACTTCCTTTAGTTTCTGAAATGAAAAAAATATTAATAGATGCCTATTATGGAATCGGTATGTAAAAAAGATTGTTACGCTTGTAACAATCTTTTACTTTACTAAATGTAAATTAGATTTTCTGGCTTCTTTTTGAGCCCTAACAATGGAATACTTTCCGTCAGCCATTGCTAACAGTCTTTGATTTAGAGTAGATACAAAATGAGTATCTAAAGATTTATTGGTATTAGCAATATCAGAACTTAAATATTCAGGGTTTGCAGGATGATATGTCCATGCAGAAGCTAAACTCCAATCTCGAATAGCAAGAGGTATCTCATAAGCAGTAATTTGCCCATATTTAAAATTACCAGTATCAATCTTTTCAATAGAATTATCAACAATAGTATTTACAATATTAGCAAACTCCTCTTGCTCATTATTATTTAAAGTTAAATCACCAATTTGAACACCATGTTGAGAAAGATATGTTAGTTCTTCTGGATTATAGGTACGAAGAACCCATCTACGATATTTTTCAAAATTTGGGATAACTTTTTCCATAGCAGTAAATGTTTTATACATAGTTTGATTTCGGTATTCCTGTTCTTCTTGTTTCATTTCCTCTGTCATACCTGTAGTAGGAATACCTTTTCCGTATAGTGTACCAATTATTTTCCTTAATTGCATAACACCTTTTAAAGAATCGACATTAACTGGAATCGCATAATTTGTATTGTTAAAAAGAAAACCTCTATTTTCCATAGAAAAGTCATAAACAATTCTTCTTGGTTTATATCCTTCTTGCATAGTATCTCTTAAATCATGAATGCATTTTTCGTAGAAAGCACTTGGTGCATTGGCAATGATTTTTTCTTGATTCAATCTTTCATCCATCATAATCCCCTCCAATATTACTAGGTGAGGCCTATTTTACCACAAAATTTAAAAATAATCAAATAAAGCAAAAAATCCTACTATCTGGTAGGATTTTATTATTTTTTTTCTTCTATATATAAACGTGCATTATTAAAATGTTTTTTTACAATATTAGAATAGCAATTTAAAACAAATGAATATTATGTGTTATTCCATAAAGAAAAGCGATATTATAACTGCTTAACAATTAACTCTTTATATCCAGTACTTAAATCCATTTCTCGACTAAATTTCAAATTAGGAATATCTAGTAGACAAATCTCTGCGGTTGTATTGATGATACAGCCATCTTTTAAATGGCCACCAATCGTATTTCCATCATTGTCAGAAACAGAAATATGTAAATGTACCCCATCTTCAGAAAGCGTACCTGTCATACTAACAATTTCAAATTCACCATCTTTTTCAAGTGTACTTTCGCCATCTGCCAAGCGAATAGATAATGTAGTTAAACTTCCTACACCACTTAAAATAACACCAGAAATATGATGTTCTACAACAAAATCACTAATTTTCTTTTTTAAATCGTCACCCTTAGTTAAACGAAATGCATAATACATAATCATCCCTCCTTTCTTATTATAACATAAGTAGCAACATAGTAAATGAAGTGTCAACTATTATAATATAAATAAAATTTCATCGTTACTGTATTCAAAAAACGCTATAATAAAATAGAAAGGATATGAGGAATTTGGATTTAAAAAAACTATTTGGTTATGAGAAAAAGACAGTAGTCATTACAGGAGCTGCTTCTGGAATGAGCAGATCAGCTACAGAATTACTATTAAATTTAGGAGCAGAAGTATATGCAATTGATGTAAATCCTATTGACCTACCAGTTAAGAAAGCCTATCAAGCAGATTTGAGTGACAAAGAACAAATCGATAGAGTATTAGCAGATTTACCAGATAAAATTGATGCTTTATTCTTATGTCACGGAATAGCAGGGTTTAAAGGAAAGGAACTATTGGTTCAAAAAGTGAATTTCTATAGTCAAAAATATATGACAGAACAATTACTAGACAGAATCAGCGAACATGGATCTGTAACTTATATTGCTTCTGTTGGAGGATTTGGATGGCAACAAGTATATCCTAAAGCTGTAGAGTTAATTAATTTAAAAACTTGGGATGAAGCTATGAAATGGTATGATGAACATCCAAAAGAAATTGAAAGTGCTTATGTTTTTGCAAAACAATGTTTACTTTCTTATGTAACATATAAATGTATGAGCCCAGAATTTATTAATAAAAGAATTAGAATTAATGCTATCAATCCTGGAGACACCACAACAGGACTAACAGATGACTTTAATAAATCAACTAGTCCAACTGGAAATGCAGAAGAAGGAGCTCAAATGATTGAAAATATCTTCCTAAAGAGTTGGAATGGTTATGCTGCTGAACCAAAAGACATGGGTTATCCAATGGTAGTAGTTGGTAGTGATATTTGTTCCTATATGTCAGGGCAATTAATCTATATCGACTATGGATTAACCTCTAGCTGGACTAGTATGGCATTATTAAATTCTAATAATAAAACAATCGAAGAAATTTCACATGAGTCAAACAACTAAAAAATCCACAAAAGCTGTGGATTTTTTATTTTCTATTCTAAATATGTTTATTACGAGTTAATCCAAGATATTTAGGCCATTCTTTTGGAGATTTTAAAACATCCAAAGAAGTATATTTATCTACCATAGTAACAATCCATGATTCACGATATTTAGGGGGAGTAATATTCAAAGGAAACATATGTCTACGAATAATATTATCAACCTTAGGAGTCACCATATCTGGAAAATATTTTTTAGCGTTCTTTGCAGCTTGTGATGCATGAATAAACCCATGTTTCTCATGAAGTTTTTTTCTTTCGCAGCAAACTTTATGGTCTTTATTTTGCCATGGCTCATTATAAAAATCATGTAAAAGACCACCAATCGCAGCACTCTTATAATCCCAACCTAAAGCTTTTGCCCAAGAATAAGAAATAATAGATACCATTAGACAATGATCAAATACACTACAACTTTCATGATGAACAAACTCTTTTCTTTTAATAAATTCAGGATGTTCTAAAATAGGTTGAACAATTTTATAATATTCTTCATCAGACATAATAAACTTATCAATTTTACTTTGTTGTTTTGTCATTAGAATCAACTCCATAATAAATTTACAATAGTATCATAAAGGAGTCAATGCAATTAATAGAAAAACAATATTTTAATGTAAAGCAAAATTATCACCAAAAAAAGCAGCGCTGCTGCTTATAATTCTAAATGGCAGGGGATGAGAGAATCGAACTCCCAACAGTGGTTTTGGAGACCATTATTATACCATTTAACTAATCCCCTATAAATTTGAATGAACAAATAAATTATAAGTGAAAAAATATTCTTTGTCAATTATGAAAAGAAAATATCGTAGTATTTCCTTATATTATATATATTTAACAAGACTGCAAATCAACAAAAAAGAATGTCTAAAAGTTACAAATAGACATTCAATAATTCAAAAAAATACACAAATTAGACATTTTAGTTTACAAAAAATGTTATTTAGATACGTTATTCATAATTTGATGATAAATATGATAAATAATACTAGCAAATAGCGATCCAGCAAGAGGACTTAAGATATAAAATAAGGATTGACGTAAACAATCTTGGTTTACATAAAAGTTAGAAAGAAGAGGACGAACAGGATTTACACTACCACCTGTATAAGGAATAGAAAAGAATAATAACCAGAAAAATAGAAATCCTAAAATAAGGCCTAGATATTTTTTCAATTTTATTTTGTCTTGTAAAATAGATCTAGCAATAACAAAAACAAAAGAAAATAAAAATTCAATCAAAATAATAGCATCTAAAGAAGACTGAAACATACTAAAATTTCCATATCCTAAAGCAAGAACTTTAATACTTTCAGAGAACACTAACCATAATAAAAGTCCTGCAACAAGACCACCTAAAGTTTGTGATACTATAATAGTAATAAATTCTTTATTGGAAATTTTATTTAATAACCAAGAAGAAAAAGTAAAAATAGGATTAACATCTGTACTATCCACTTTATTGAAAAAAGTATAAAACACTCCAAAACTAGCGGCATACCCAACTGCAATTAATAATATTTGAAAAATAAAATTAGATAATGGTAAATAATTTAAAACAACAATTTCAACAATAGCCCCAAATAGCAAATAACTAAAACTACTAGAAAATTCTAAAATCAATTTTTTCATGGCTTCATCCCCTTAAAACAGGGTATATTATACCACAAAAGAAAACATAAAAAAAGAAAAAATGTCGAACATTGATTGACAGGACTTGTCGGTAAAACCACTAGAATTTATAAAATAATAGAAAAAGTATGATAAAATAAGGCTGAAAGGGAGTGTTGTAAGTGGGAAAAGGAAAAAGAAAATTTAAAATGGATAAAAATAAATTTATTGGAATTATATTACTACTATTTGCAGTAGGAATATTAGTTTATATCTTTTTACTATATACAACACCTAAAGAAGAAAAGAAAAATGCCAAAGATCCAGAGACGACAGAAGAAAAGAAATTAACAGTTGTAGATGAAGATAGTAATGAAAGACCAATTGCAGTAATGATTGATAATAATATTGGTAATGGTAGACATGCTGGTTTACAGGAATCATATATCAATTATGAAATTATTGTAGAAGGTGGATTAACAAGAATTATGGCTGTCTTTAAAGACAAAGATGTCGATTTAATAGGACCAGTTCGTAGTTCTAGACATTACTTTTTAGATTATGCATTAGAAAGTGATGCTATATATGCCCATTACGGATGGAGTACATACGCTCAAAATGACATAAGAGCATTAGGAGTAAACAATATTAATGGATTATATGATGAAGCCCCATTTTGGCGAGACAAATCTATAGCCGCTCCTCATAATGTCTTTACCTCTACAGATAAATTATACGATTATGCAAAAACAAAAAAATATGACACAACTACCAATGATTGGAAATTATTAAATTATACAACAGATGAAGTAAACTTAAATGATCCAATTTCCACAACAACACAAGTAAATCCAGAAACTGGTGAGGAGGAACAAGTTCCAATTACAAGGGAAGGTCTATTAACAGCCAACAGTGTAGTTATTCCATATTCGTATTATCAAGAAAGAAGCTATACATATGATGCCAATAGAAAAGTATATTTAAGATATATGAATGGTACTCCTCATATAGATAAAAAGACGGGAGAGCAATTATATTACAAAAATATTATAATTGAAAAAGTTAATAATTCCCAATTAGATAGTGAAGGAAGACAAGATTTAGACACTACTGGTACTGGAGAAGGATATTATATTACAAACGGCTATGCCATCCCAATATACTGGACAAAAACATCTAGAAGTGCTAAAACTATATATAAATACAATGATGGTGACGAAGTGGATATTAACGATGGTAATACCTTTATTCAAATAATGCCTACTACGTACAATCCAACCATCAGCTAGAAAGGATTTTTTATGAAGATAGGATTATTCGGTTGCGGAGCATACGGAATGGCTCTAAGTGACATTATGACTTATAACAACTGCGATATTACTATGTGGACAAAATTTGAAGAGGAAAAAAAGCAGTTAGAAGAAACAAGAAAAAATGAAAGATTAATACCAAATTTTTCAATTTCAGATAAAATAAAAATAACAACAGATATTAAAGAATGTATTGAAGGAAAAGATTTGTTGGTGATAGCAATTCCTGCAGCCTTCATAGATTCTTTAGCAATAGCAATGAAACCATATATAAAAGATAATCATATTGTAATTGCTACTAAAGGCATTGAACAAGAAACAGGATTATTTATTCATCAAATATTAGAAAAATATTTAGATACGAAAAATATTGCTGTAATTAGTGGACCATCTTTCGCAGTGGATTTAGTAACAAAAATGCCAGCAGGTCTAACTTTAGCAGTTCGTAATGAAGAAATAGAAAGAAGAACAAAAAAAGCTTTAGCTAACAAACATATAAAATTAAGAACAACAACAGACATTATAGGAACAGAAATATGTGGATCTATTAAAAACGTAATTGCCCTATCAGCAGGAATGCTAGCAGGACTTGGAGCTAATGACTCTACGACCGCTATGTTATTAACAGAAGCTACTCACGATATGAGAGCAATTATAGATGCATTTCAAGGAAATAAACAAACTGTTTTATCATTTGCAGGATTTGGCGATTTATTATTAACTTGTACATCTGTGAAAAGTAGAAACTATAGTTTTGGAAAGTTGTTAGGAGAAAAGAAATCTAAAGAAGAAATTGATGAGTACTTATCTCATACAACAGTAGAAGGTTACTATACCTTAGAATCTATTTATAAATTATTAAAAGATAAAAAAGTTTCTATACCTATTATAGATTTAATATATGATATTGCGGTAAATGGAAAAGAACCAGAATTGTTATTAACATTTCTTGTGGAAAAAGAATAATGGGATGAAAAATCCCATTTTTTTATGCTATAATAAATAAGAATTAAGGAGGGAAGTTATGTCAATATATAAAATACCAATTACAACAGCCTTTTTAATATTTCCCTTCATTGCCTTTTTGTTTACATTACCATACTTAATTTATGAATATAGAAAGTATGGTTCTATTCCTTTATTAAGGAGTATTATTGTCTACAGTTTTATTCTATATTTGTTAAATGCTTACTTCTTAGTCATTTTACCACTACCTTCTATTGAATCAGTAAGTAAACTAACCACACCATACACACAACTAATTCCTTTCGACTTTATAAGACAGATAAGTTCATTATCATTAGATTGGACCCAGATTTCATCTTACATAAGTCTAATTCACAATCCATCTTTCTATATAGCAGCATTCAACATATTATTAACATTACCACTTGGCATCTATTTAAGATATTATTTTGAATGTAAATGGTATAAAGCATTAATACTGGGGTTTGGAATAAGTTTGTTTTTTGAAATAACACAATTAACTGGATTATATGGAATATATCCTAGGCCATATCGTCTTTTTGATGTAGATGACTTAATATTAAATACTACAGGTACGATGTTAGGTTTTGTGATAACCCCTATTATTTCCTTTATATTACCAACAAGAAAAGAATTAGATGCTAAAAGTTTTAAAAAAGGAAAAAAGGTCACGTTTTTCAGAAGAGTAGTAGCTTTTTTTATTGATTTATTCTTTCTAACAATAATGTTTGTTGCAATAAGTATATTAACTTACAACAGTTCAATTAATACTTTTGCTGCTATAATAACATTATTATTATATTATTTAGGGATCCCATTATTAACAAATGGAAAAACACCAGGGAAAGTAATATTAAAAATTCAAGTCGTATCAAAAAGAAAAACAAAATATAATATAATAAAAGTAGAGTTAAGATATTTATTAAGTTATATATTGTTTTATTATCAATTTGTACTAATTAACGTATTAAAAAATTTACCAATAGAAAATGGTATTGGAAAAATTATAATAACTGGTTGTATAATAATATTAACTATATATTTTTGGATAAATATTTTTAGCATAGTAATAAATATAGTAAAAAAGAATAAAGTTTTTTTATATGAAAAGCTTTCTAATACAGAACATATTTCAACAATAGAATATGAAGATCCTGAAGAAAAAAATAATTTAGAAGAAAATATAGAAAATAGGAAAAAGGAGAAAAAGAATGTTGGAGTTAAAGAAGATAAGTAAAAGTTATAAAACTGGAAATTTTATCCAACAAGCATTAGACAATGTAAGTCTAAAGTTTAGAACAAATGAATTTGTTAGTATTTTAGGTCCAAGTGGAAGTGGAAAGACTACCTTATTAAATATTATAGGTGGATTGGATCGTTATGATAAGGGAGATTTAATTATTAACAATAAATCAACTAAAAATTATAAAGAAAACGATTGGAATGCGTATAGAAATAATTGTGTTGGCTTTATCTTCCAAAATTATAATTTAATTGGACATATCTCTATATTAGAAAATGTAGAAATGGGAATGACTTTAAGTGGAGTTCCATCCAAAGAAAAAAGAAAAAGAGCAGAGGATGCTTTAAAAAGAGTAGGACTTGCAGAACATGCTCATAAAAAGCCAAATCAACTTTCTGGTGGACAAATGCAACGGGTAGCAATAGCCAGAGCACTAGCCAATGATCCTGATATTATTTTAGCCGATGAACCTACTGGTGCTTTAGATACTAAAACTAGTAAGCAAATTATGGATTTAATAAAAGAAATTTCTAAAGATAAATTAGTAATTATGGTTACTCATAATAGAGAATTAGCAGAAAAATATTCCACAAGAATTGTGGAATTAAAAGATGGAAAGCTTACAAAAGACTCTAATCCTGTGGAAAAGGAAGAAGATAGTGGTAGAGAATTCATTATTAAGAAAACGGCCATGAGTTTTTTCACAGCTTTAAAATTATCCTTTAATAATATAAAAACAAAAAAAGGTAGAACTGCTCTAACAGCATTTGCTTCATCAATTGGAATTATAGGAATTGCTTTGATTTTATCTTTGTCAAACGGATTCCAAGAAAAAATAGATGAGTATGAAAAAGATACTCTATCACAAATGCCAATTACCATTAGTACCCAAGCAATGAACATGAATGAAGAAACAATGCAAAAAATTATGAAAAACAATGGTAAGCATAAAGAATATACAAATAAGAATGTAATTTATCCAAAAGAAAACGAATTGGAAACCATGATGCATTTTAATAAAATAGATCAAGACTATATAGACTATATTGAAGATATCAATAAAGAAAATTTAAATGCCATAAGCTACGAATATGGCACAACATTAAATGTAGTAACTAAAAAAGCAGATGATACATATGCTATGGTTCCAACAGCAACAAACTATTCTATGTCAACAACTTCATTAACTGGAGTAATGGGATGGACATTATACCCAACAAGTGTAAAAGGAAAGAGTACTCTTGAGAAAGATTATGATGTATTAGCAGGCAAAATTAATCAAAATCAACCAGGAATTGTTTTAGCTGTAAATGCAAGAAATGAATTGGATCAAGCAACATTGGAACAACTAGGCTTTGATACAAGTAAGAACTTATCATTTGAAGATGTATTAAACAAAGAATTTAAAGTAATTCCCAATGATGTATATTATAATAAAGTAAATAATTACTTTGTACCAAGTCAAGATTACCAAGATATGTATGATAATAAAGAATCTATTACGATTAAAATTCAAGCAATTATTAGAGGAAAAGAGGATAAAAAGGAATTAACACAATCAGGGATTTATTATAATGATGCATTGGTTGATGAAGTGATTAACGCAAATAAAGACAGCGAAATTGTAAATAGACAACAAGAAGTAGATTACAATGTTTTAACAGGTCAACCTTTTGATAAAACTACATCGACTGTAACAAAAGACAATATTCTTGGTGTACTAGGAGCAGAAGTAACCCCTTCTATTATTTATTTATATCCAAAAGATTTTGATACTAAAGACTATATAACAGATTACTTAGATGAATATAATGAAGGAAAAGAGGAAGAAAATAAAGTGTTATATACGGACTATGCTGCCATGATTAGTTCATTATCAGGAAGTATTATGGACGCAGTTACGTATGTCTTAATTGCATTCTCTTCTATATCATTAGTAGTATCTTGTATTATGATAGCAATTATTACTTATATATCTGTATTAGAGAGAACAAAAGAAATTGGTATTTTACGTGCACTAGGTGCTAGAAAGAAAGATATAAAACGTGTATTTAATGCAGAAACGTTTATTGTAGGCGTATTTTCTGGTGTATTAGGAATTGTAATTGCCGAAATATTGACATTTCCAACTAATAAAATTATAGAAAATTTATCAGAATTACCAAATGTTGCCCAATTAAATCCAATTCATGCTATAATATTGATAGTAGTAAGTGTAACCTTAACAGTAATTGGGGGATTGATACCTGCCAGCATAGCATCAAAGAAAGATCCTGTGGAAGCACTTCGAACAGAATAGGAGAAATATATGGAAAAATTAATGAAGAAATTTTTAAAGTCCTCAATAATAACTTCTGCTATTTTAATTATTTTAGGAGTTTTATTGATATTTCAATCAAGAACTACAATTATGATAATATCTTATATTATAGGTGGAGTATTAGTAGCAATTGGTGTACTTGCATTATTACGTTATGTTCAAAACGGAGAAAGCCCAGCTCAGCGTAATGAGTTAGATATAGTATACGGAATAGTAACCGTTATTTTTGGAATAATAATTATTCAAAGCTACGAAGCAGTAGCTAGTATTATTCCAGCCGTAATAGGAATTGCTATTATTATAAGTAGTGCAGGCAAGCTAAACTATGCTTTCCAATTAAAAGATGATGAAAACAGAATGTGGAAAACAACAATGGTAATTTCTATCATTAGTGCAATCTGTGGTGTACTACTTTTATTTAATCCGTTTAAAGCTGCATTAGGTATTATGAAAATAATTGGTGTATTCATTATCTTATATGCACTATTAGACATAATTTCCACAATTGCCATTAGAAGCAGTGTAACAAAAATTCAAAAAGCAGTTGAAGAAACAATTACTGATGCAGAAATCATAAGCGAAGATGAAAAGAAAACGAAAAAGTCAAGAAAGAAACGAAAGAAAAAAGATGATAAATAAGGTGATGTAACAAATGAACAAATACATGTTAATTTTAGGACTTATGGATGTTATTGAAGATTGGAATGAAAAATTAAATTCCTTCTCTGCTGAGAACCTAGATAACGTATGGATAGGAATGGTTATTGTTGCTGTACTAGTAATCTTTGGATGGTGGGGAGTATCATATTTTTCTAAAAAATAAAGAATGTAGACAAAGTACATTCTTTTTTATTGGTTGAAAAAGGTCACAAAAAAAGTTATAATACAAAAGAAGCGAGGTAAAAAATGGAGGAAGAAAAATTAGAAATAGGTAAAAGATATCAGATTCACAGTTATAAACATGATAGCAAGATTCACCGCTCCTGGGATGAAGCTGTATTATTAGACATTAAAGAAGACTACTTAGTATTCGGAAACGAAAAAACAAAAGTCACCGAATCTGATGGAAGAACATGGCATACAAAAGAGCCTGCAGTATTATACTTTTTTAAAAACCAATGGTTTAATATAATTGGACAGTGTAAAAAAAATGGTATTTATTATTATTGTAATATTGCCTCTCCTTATATAGTTGAAGATGGTACCATTAAATATATTGATTATGATCTAGACTTGAGAGTGTTTCCAGATGGTAGTTTTAAAGTATTAGATCGCGGAGAATATAAATATCATAAATCAATTATGAATTACTCGGATGATTTGGATATGATATTAAAATCTGAATTAACTACATTAATTGAAATGGTAAGAAATAAAGAGCCAATGTTCCGAACAGAAACAATAGAAAAATATAATCAGTTATATAATAAATTAAAAAAGCAAATAAAAGAGGCAAAATAAAAGAACGAAAGTTCTTTTTTCTATGTAAAAAAGTTCAAAAAAGTAGTGTTAAATATGGTTTTTATCAAAAATAGCAAAAAAGTAAAAAAAAAGTGAAAAAAATGTAAAAAACATGTTGACTTTGATAATTTAATTTGATATATTAACAATGCAACTCAGGAAAAACACAAAAAAATCATGAAGATGATCTTTGAAAACTAAGCAAAACGTCAACTTTGAGACAGTTAGGATTGAACAATAAAACAAACTAATTAAAATAAATTTTTTATGAGAGTTTGATCCTGGCTCAGGATGAACGCTGGCGGCATGCCTAAGACATGCAAGTCGAACGAAGTGGCCCAATGAAGATGGAGTGCTTGCACAAAGTCTGACTTGGATTCCCACTTAGTGGCGCAAGGGTGAGTAACACGTGGGTAATCTGCCTTCGAGACTGGAATAACAGTTAGAAATGATTGCTAATGCCGGATGATATACACGAGGTAAACTTGTGTATTAAAAGAGGCCTTTAAAGCCTCGCTTGAAGATGAGCCCGCGCCGTATTAGCTAGTTGGTGGGGTAACGGCCTACCAAGGCAACGATGCGTAGCCGACCTGAGAGGGTGATCGGCCACACTGGGACTGAGACACGGCCCAGACTCCTACGGGAGACAGCAGTTAGGAATATTCGTCAATGGGGGAAACCCTGAACGAGCAATGCCGCGTGAAGGATGACGGTCCTATGGATTGTAAACTTCTGTTGTTAGGGAAGAACGACCTAAGTAGGAAATGGCTTAGGAGTGACGGTACCTTTCAAGAAAGCTCCGGCTAACTACGTGCCAGCAGCCGCGGTAATACGTAGGGAGCGAGCGTTATCCGGATTTATTGGGTGTAAAGGGTACGTAGGCGGCCTTATAAGTCTGTGGTTTAAGCCCGAAGCTTAACTTCGGTTCGCCACAGAAACTGTTTGGCTTGAGTATGGTAGAGGCAAGTGGAATTTCTAGTGTAGCGGTTAAATGCGTAGATATTAGAAGGAACACCAGTGGCGAAGGCGACTTGCTGGGCCATCACTGACGCTGAGGTACGAAAGCGTGGGGAGCAAATAGGATTAGATACCCTAGTAGTCCACGCCGTAAAC
>USGP01000024.1 GCA_900554315.1 uncultured Mycoplasmatota bacterium | reverse complement strand
ATAGTTTTTAATAAAGTTGATTTACCAGTTCCATTAATTCCAACAATTCCTATTTTATCATTATCATTAATAGAGAAACTGACATTATCTAATATTTTTTTATCAGTATAACTAACTGTTACTTCATTCAATGTTACTAACATATTATCACCTATTTTCAATAATTATACCATACTATTTGAAAAAAATATATAAAATAACATAAATATGTTGTTAACCAAAACTAACATAAACTAGTTTTATAACTTCTTGCTATTTATTTTTTAAATATAAAAAAACCTACTTTACAGTAGGCTTCTTTGTTATTTAGTTTGATTCTTAGCTTGTGCAGCACGTTTGTTGAATCTATCAATTCTACCTGCAGCTTGAACAAATTTTTGTTCACCTGTGTAGAATGGATGACATTTTGAACATACTTCAACATTGATTTCAGATTTTGTTGATTTGCAAGTAAAAGTTTCTCCACATGCACATGTTACTGTACAGTCTTTTACTTCTGGATGAATTCCTTTTTTCATACTATCTCTCCTTCCGCCATGATTTTAAATTAATCATAGTAATTAAACTAGCGTTATTAGTATATCAAGTCTTTTTTTATTTTGCAAGTTTTTTTCGTAATTCTTGATAAATTTTATAATATCCATATTTACTTGGATAAAATGATTTACTTTTTAAAAAGTCTTCGTGATGAATGCATTCTTCTGTATTTATATAAACAGTATTAGATATTTCTTTCATGTTTCTATTTAATCTTTTTATTCCTTTTTTTATATATATATTTTCCATTGGTATATCAGGATATCCAATAAGATATACTTTTTTAGGATAATATTTATTAATTTCAACTATTAGTTGATTTAATTCTAAAGTAACGTTATCTACTATTGTATTTACTTTTTTATCTGTTATATCTGGTGTTATAGATATTTTATAAATTATATCGTTTAACCCAATACTTAATGTTACTAAATCTGATTCTCTTAATACTTGCTTTATATTCTTTTTTATGTTGTTTATACTCTTTTTTTCGTCAGTTATAATAGATTCATATAAACGATTTATAGAAATATCGGACCTTGAAAATGTTTTTGTATATGTTTTTAATTTTTTCTCCTTTTTTATTTGATCTTTTAGAAAATCACTGTAACCGTAATCTTCTATCCCATAGGAATTGATACCTAAAGCATATCCATCTCCTAAGACCGTATAACTATAATAATTTATATGGTTTGTTTTGTATATTAAGAACACTACAAAAATTATTAGAATAAATATAATTAATTTATAGTGCCTTTTTATCATAAAATTCCTCCAAAAAAAAGAAATATAACTAATTTATTATATTTCTTTAATTTCAATTTTAGCACCTACGCTTGTTAATTTTTCTACAATTTGCTCATATCCACGGAGTATGTGTTCTACATTTGTTATTGTTGTTTTTCCTTCTGCTAATAGTCCTGCAGCTACCATTGCAGCTCCTGCACGTAAATCGGTTGCAACTACAGAAGTACCTGTTAATTTAGATGGTCCTATAATTGTAGCAGTTTGATTTTTTACGGTAACGTCAGCACCTAAATCTTTTAAGTATGGGATGTGCATAAATCTATTTTCCCAAATTGTTTCCACTACTTTAGATTTTCCATGGCATTGTGTTAGCAACACTGTAAATGGTTGTTGCAAATCTGTTGGAAATCCTGGATATACAGCAGTTTTAATTGTTGTAGGTTTATAGTTTTCTGATTTAGAAATTAATACATAATCAGTTCCAACTTGTAATTCGGTTCCTATTTCTTCTAATTTAGATAAAAGGGAATCTACGTGTTCTGGAATAATATTATCAATCTTTAAATTCTTTCCACATAATGCTCCAATAATAATATATGTTCCGGCTTCAATTCTATCTGGTATTACTTCATGGAAACATTTGTGCAAGTATTCTACTCCTTCGATTTTTATAGTAGATGTTCCTGCTCCACTAATTTTTGCTCCCATGTTGTTTAAAAATGTAGCAACATTGACAATTTCTGGTTCCTTTGCTGCATTATCTATTACTGTTGTTCCTTTTGCCTTTACTGCTGCTAACATAATATTTATTGTTGCTCCTACAGAAGCAATGTCTAAATATATATTGGCACCATGTAACTCATCGGCTTCTACAATATATTTATTTTTTTCATTTTTTACTGTAGCTCCAAGTGCTTCAAATCCTTTTAGATGTAAATCTATAGGACGAGCACCAATTGAACATCCACCTGGAAAATACATAACTGCTTTTTTATATTTGCCTAGTAAAGCTCCCATAAAATAATATGATGCTCTAAGTTTTTTAGAAAATTTTTCGGCAATTTCAACATTTTTCATATTTTGTGGATTAATTACTATGCTTTCACTTGCTCTTTTAACATCGACATTTAACTCATTTAAAATATCACATAAAGCATCGGTATCTGTGATTTCTGGAACGTTGCATATTGTTGCTTCTTCGTCTGTTAAAATAGCAGCAGGTATTAAAGCGACTGTAGCATTTTTTGCACCACTAATTCTTATTGTTCCATTTAATTCTCTGTTGCCTTCTATTTCCATTATTTTCATATTTTACCTCCTGACAGCTTTACTATATTTTATCTTTTTGTTCCAAATAAAGTGACAATTTCTTCAATTCTGTTTTTAATAGCTTGCTCTCCACTTCCAATTATTTTTCTTGGATCATAAACATCTTTATTTTCATCTAGGAACTTTCTTACTGCTTTGCTCCATACAGATTGTAAATCTGTATTGATATTAATTTTAGATATACCACAAGAAATGGCTCTCTTTATTTTATCATCTGGAATTCCTGTTCCTCCATGTAATACTAGTGGAATAGGTAAATTTTCATTAATTTCTTCCATTGTTACAAAGTCTAAGTTAGGTTCACCCTTATAGAATCCATGTACACTTCCTAATGCTGGAGCTAATGAATCTATTCCTGTATTTTCATATAAAGTTAAACAATCTTCTAATGTTGCATTTGTAGACGTAGAGGTTATATTATCTTCAGAACCACCAATATGTCCTACTTCTGCTTCTACACTTACACCTCGTTCGTGAGCATATTCTACTACTTCTTTTGTTATTCTAATATTTTCATCAAGTTCATGACGAGATGCATCAATCATTACAGATGTAAATCCAGCATCAATTGCTTTTATACATGTTTCTTTACTACTTCCATGATCGACATGTAGGCATACAGGGATTGTAATATTTAAATCTTTCATAAGTCCTTTTACCATACCAACAATAACGTCATATCCACCCATATATTTAGCAGCACCTTCACTTACTCCTAAAATAACTGGCACTTGAAGTTCATTACACTTTTCAAGAATATATTTTGTCCATTCAAGATTATTTATATTAAGATGTGGAACTGCATATTTTCCTTTTTTTGCGTCCATTAACATTTCTTTAAAATTTACTAACATATTTTGCCACCTTTCATATATATCATAAGTAATATTCCTTTATTTGTCAAAAGAAAATGCAAAAATATGTATCTGAAATTGTTTTCCAATGTATAATATTTATCTTTAAAAAAATATATATTTTATACCCAACAATAATAAAATAGTTGCTCCTAAATATTCGGACTTATTTTCTATTTTTTGAGCAATGGTTTTTCCTAGCAAGACTCCTACTATCGTAAAGAAGGCACTGATGATAGAAAATAATAAACAGATTGGCGTAATATTATCATTGGTTAGGGAAAGTGCGATACCCACTGAAAAACTATCTATACTTACTGTAAATGCAAACATGATTATAGACAAAAAATTGGTTATTTTAATTGATTTATTATCATTTTTTGATAAAAACATTTCGATTGATAATAAAATAAATATTATTCCTACTAAATAATTGGCTTTGTTAATATATTGCAGTAGAAATTGTTGCCCTATTATTGATCCTATTAGAGGCATAAAGAAATGAAATATTCCTACTGTTATACTTAATAAGATTTCTTTTTTTATATTATTTTCTAATGTTCCATAAGCTAAAGCTAAAGAAAAAGCATCCATGCTTAATCCTATAGCAATAAAAAAATACATAAGGTTTAGTTGCATATCATCACCTTATATATTTTATTTGTTTTCGTATTTAAAAATACTTATCTACTAGTTCTTTTACAAATGAAGTGTATTCTACATCTTCAGTTGGTTCATTTGTGTCTAATAAACATAGTGGTGGAAATAATACACACCAGAAGTTTTCTCCAAGTCCGTTTCCTAAAGTAATTACCAATGATTCATAATCTCCCTCTTTATATATGATTCCTCTGTATTCTTTCTTTGGAAAGTGATGGATTCCATAATCCACTGTAAAAGTTTCTTCACTATGATTCTTCTCTAATGTTTCTTGCACCGACTTTTTGAAATCTGGGATACTTTGTCTTATATTTTCTCTGGAATCTAATAAGTTTTTATTCACAAAGGATAATTTTTGTATTTCGGTATTTAAATTAGAAACTACCTGTTTTTTTAGTGTTTGATCTTCTTCTTTATTGCTATTAGCGATTACTCTAAATCTTATAGCATCTTTTGGAATTACTACTTTTTCCTGTTTATTAATTGATAAAATTGTCACTATTACTGCTAATATAATAATGAATTTTTTCATAGTTTTCTTCCTTTCACCATTATAGTGAAAGAATTTTATTTATTTTATTCACATAATTTCATTTTCTTTTATTCCACAAAAAATGAATGCCATTCTGTCTTTGTCTGATAAATCTTTTTTTATTATAACTTGCGCCGTCGGTATATATTTATCCACAAGTCTTTTTATATCTTCTGCTTGTTGATACCCTATTTCAAAAGCAATTAGACACTTTTCTTTTTTATATTCATTTACAGTTTCTAATATTTTTTTATAACAGTCTAATCCATCTTTTCCAGCATATAATGCTAAATGAGGTTCATTTTCTTTAACGATATCTTCAATTATTTCGTTTTCTTTAATATATGGTGGGTTGCTTATTATTACATCATATTTTTTTTCCACATTTTCGAACATGTCACTTTGAATTAAATTGCATTTGGAATTTAATTTTTCACAATTTATCTTAGCAACTTCTAAAGCACCTTTACTTATATCTATTAAATCCACAGTTTTTGTGGAAACTTTTTTTTCTAATGTAATACCTATTACGCCGCTTCCGCATCCTAAATCTATTATATCCACAGGTTCTGTGAGTAATTTTTTTATATATTTTATTGTATTTTCCACAAGTTCCTCTGTTTCAAAACGAGGAATTAATACTCTTTCATCTACTACAAATTTATTTCCATAGAAATTTACATATCCTAATACATACTGTAGCGGTTTGTTTTCTTCTAGAGCTTTTATTTCTTTTTTTAATAACTCTATTTTTTCATTTGATACCTCTTCTTGCAAATGGTTAAGTAACTCTAAAGGATTACAATTTAATAATTCAGCAATTAGTATTTTGGCATGATCAGAGTGAATGTGCTGTTTAGCAAAAAACAGAAGATCTTCTACTGTCATTAATCTTCTGTTTCTCCTTGTAATTTACGTTTTTGATCTTCTTGGATTAATGCATTAATAATATCATCCAAGTCACCATCCATTACTCTATCTAAGTTCTTTGTTGTGAATCCAATTCTATGATCTGTTACTCTATTTTGTGGATAATTATAAGTTCTGATTTTTTCAGCACGATCTCCAGTACCAATTTTACTTCTTCTTTCAGCTCCAGCGGCTTCTTGTTGCTCTCTTAATTGCATTTCATATAATCTTGTCTTCAATACTTTCATTGCTTGTTCTTTATTTTGAATTTGACTTCTCTCGTTTTGACATGTAACTACGGTATTCGTTGGTAAGTGAGTAATTCTTACTGCAGAGTCTGTGGTGTTTACTCCTTGTCCTCCGCATCCACTTGAACGATAGATATCAATTCTTAAATCGCTTGGATTAATTTCAATTTCAATATCTTCATCAGCTTCAGGCATAACTAATACTGTTGCTGTTGATGTTTGTAATCTTCCATTTGCTTCTGTAACCGGAACACGTTGTACTCTATGAGAACCACTTTCATATTTTAATAATGAATAAGCATTCGTTCCTTTTATAATAAATTCAATTTGGCTATATCCTCCTGCAGTTCCTTCTACAGAGTTATAAATTTGATATGTAAAACCTTTTTTCTCAGCATATCTTGTATACATTCTAAATAAATCTCCAGCAAAGATATTTGCTTCATCTCCACCTGCTGCTCCACGGATTTCCATAACAACGTTCTTTCCATCATTGGGATCTTTAGGAATTAGTAATACTTCTAACTCTCCATCTAGTTTTTCTTTTTCTGATTCTAAATCTTTTAATTCTTCTTTTGCCATTTCTCCTAGTTCTGGATCTTTTGTCATCTCTTTTGTGCTTTCGATGTTTTCTAACACTTTTTTATACTTTTTATAGCACGTTACTACATCTTCTAGCGAAGCCATTTCTTTAGAATATTCTCTTGTTTTTTTAATATCACTAAGCACTTCTGGCTTTGTCAATTCTTCTTGTAATTGATTATATTTTGCAAGTGTTGCCTCTAATCTTTCTATCATGCTATCACCCTTTCTTGGTAATCACTGGTATTATATCATATTATTACGAAGAAAAAAACTAGATTATTGTTCTAGTTCTAATTCATCTTCATCAATTACGACTAAATCTTTTAATTCTTCATTTGTATCTTCATCATATTCTTCATCTGTATCGTCGTAATTGTCTTCATCCATTTCTTCTGTTTCCAATTCTTCTTTTTCTGTATCATTATCTGAATCATCTTCATCTTCTTCATCATCATCTGTTACTTTTGCTACTTTATCAGATGTATGATGATTTCTCAAATCCCATGTTCCGTCATCTAACAAGATAAATCTTTTATCTGTTGATAATGCAGTATAATAATCACCAATTTTTGTTTCAAAAACATTAGATGGTAATTCTAATAACTTTATTATCTCTTTAAATAAATCTGCTGTATTCATAGGTTTTTTATTTTCTTCTAGAATTAACTTTGTAATATCTTTATTTGACAATAATTCTAAATCTTCTTTTTTCATTTTTTTAAGACTCATAGCGCCCTCCTATATTCAAAAACATTATATGCTAAACATGTCTATTTGTTATGGTAAAAAAATTACCAATAAACTTATAACATATATCTAATATACATGCAACACTTTTTTACATTTTTTCTGGAACTTTGATTGCTAAGGTGTCTAATAGCATCATGTTAATATCATAGACCGTTTTTGTTAAAGTTAACCAAGATTCTTGAAGTTCTTGATCTTCTTCTGTTAAGATTTTATTTTCTGCATAAAATTTATTGTACAAAGATGTTAACTTATAAATATATTCTGTAATATCATTTAAGCTTCTTGAATCTAGTGCTTTATTTAGTATATTAGGTAAATTTAATATTGTTAGTGCAATATCTCTTTCTGTTTCAGTTTTAAATTTAGAAATGTTTCCGATTTTTGAATTTGCACCTTTTTCTAATAAAGATTTCATACGAATTGTTGAATATAGTAAATATGGTCCTGTTTTCCCTTCTAAATCTGCAAATTTTTCTGGTTCAAAAATATAATCTGTTCCTCTAAATGGTAATAAATCTGCATATTTTAATGCTGCAATAGCGACTGTTTTTGCTACTTCGTCTCTCATTTTTTCTTCTACTGTCTCTGGATTGATTTTCTTTCTAGTTTCTTCTTCTACTAGACTAATTAGCCCTTTTAAACTCATGACTCCTCCATCTCTGGTTTTAAATGGTTTACCATCTTTTCCATTCATGGTACCAAAGCCAATGTGTTCTAATACTACGTCATCATCTATCAATTTTACTTTTCTTGCCGCTCTAAAAACTTGGTCGAAGTGTAAGGCTTGTCTTGCATCTACACAATACCAAATTTCATCTGGATTAATTTCCTTCTTACGTTGTAATATAGTTGCTAAGTCTGTTGTTTCATAGGATACTGTACCATTAGAACGTTTAAATAATAATGGTGGCATAGGTGAATTATCACTATCTTCTTTTACGTCTACAACTAATGCTCCATCACTTTCTGTTAAAACATTGCTTTCTTCATATACTTTTGTTAGCTCATCCAAGTACTCAGCAGCATCACTTTCTCCTAACCATAATTCAAAATTTACATTTAACATATCGTAAACTTGTTTAATATCTTGTTTTGAAATATCTACTACTTTTTTCCACAAATCATAGTATCCTCTTTCATGATTTTGGATTCTAAATGTAATATCCCTTGCTTCTTCTAGATATTCTTCATCTTCTTTTGACTTTTGTGAGGCATATGGATAAATTTGTTCCAAATCTGAGTTTGTCACTGGTAATTCTATTTCACTATAATCCCCAGTATAAGATTCATCAAAATATGGTAAATCAGGATATCTCTTTTTTATTTCTAACACAACAAGTCCAAGTGGTCTTCCATAGTCTCCTAAATGAGCATCTCCAATTACCTTATATCCTAAAAGTGTTGCTAGACGTTTTAATGCTTCTCCAATATTAGCACTTCTTAAATGTCCAACGTGTAGGGCTTTTGCCACATTTGCTCCACCATAATCTAATATGATTGTTTTCTTTTCTCTTTTATCAATATTTAAGCTTTTATCTTTATAAATTCTTGTTAATAACTTAGCTAAATATTGGTCTGTTAAGGTAATATTAATAAATCCTGGTCCAGCAATATTTAAATTTGTAAATCTATCATCTTTTTCTAATTCTTTTACAATATCTTCTGCTATCATTCTAGGAGCTTTCTTATATTGTTTTGCCAATGTCATAGCATCATTAATTTGATATTGTCCTAAATCTCTTCTTCCTGATGGTTGAAGTGTTAAATTTTCAACTTGATATCCTGCTTTTTTTACTATATCTTTTATATCTTTATTTAATTCTTTTATTATACTCATCTAAATCACCTCTAATTTGTATTTATATCTATCTTCTTCTACTTGATATTCAATTTCTATTTTATCTTGTTTTTTTATAATTGTTTTTGTTTTTAATTTTAATTCTAATTTTTGCTTTATGCTTTTCACTTCTATCTTTCCTGTTGTTGAAGCTTTTTCATTAAATTGATACTCCATATATAACTCTTTATTTTCTCGTCGGAGTTTCATTTTGTTCAAATCAAATTTTGTAGTAGTATTATTTTCCTCTTTATAGACAATACTATTCTCATCTGGATGAAAAATTGCATTATATATTTTTTCATCATTTATATCTGGTGTTGTTAATGTTACTTTTACTTGTATTTTGGGCATTTTTTCATCCCCTTCCAATTTCTAGTTTAGATTATAACATATTTTCGATTATTTTCATAACGTTTTAAAAAACTAATCTTTTATACATATTTTTTATTTATAACCAAATAATATTAAAGAAAGGAAGATTTTCATGAGACTTCTAAAAAAATTAGCTAAAATATCTATGATTATTTTTATAATTGTTCTTTTTGTTTATTTTGGTATTTTTTTATATGTTAAATTGTCTCCTAAAGTAGTGATTAATACTGCTAATAGTGTTTTTTTGTATGATAATGATAATAAAGTCTTTTTTCAAGGAAATGAAGAAAAGGAATGGGTATCTTTAGATGATATCTCTCCATATGTTATCGATGCTACTATATATACAGAAGATAAAAACTTTTATAAACATCATGGGTTTGATTATTTACGTATTTTAAAAGCCTTTTATGTGAATTTAACTAGTGGTTCTACACAACAAGGAGCATCTACAATTACGCAGCAATATGCTAAAAATCTGTTTCTTTCCTTTGATAAGACTTGGAAAAGAAAATGGGATGAAATGTGGTATACTATTAAAATTGAATCCGAATATTCTAAAGATGAAATTTTAGAAGGATATTTAAATACTATTAATTATGGACATGGTATGTATGGTATTGAAAATGCTAGTAAGTATTATTTTGGAAAACATGCTAGTGAACTTGATTTGGCTGAAGCTACTATATTGACAGGAATTCCTAAATCTCCTTCTAATTATTCTCCTTTAGTAAATTTAGAAGCAGCAAAAGAAAGGCAGTTACTTATTTTAAATCTATTAGAGGAAAATGGTATTATTACGAAGGCAGAAAAAAAGAAAGCTTATCATGAAGAATTAACTTTTCTTGGAGAAAAGGATAGAGATGAACTTACTACAGTTATGTATTATCATGATGCGGTCATGAAAGAATTAGAGAGTATCGATACAATTCCTAAATCTTATTCTGATATCAGTGGATTAAAAATTTATACAAATTTAGATATTGATTTACAAAAAAAGGTAGAAGATACTATCAGAGAATCTATTCCAGAGGATTCTGAAATCCAAACTTCTGTAGTACTTATGAATCCTAATACTGGGGGAGTTCTTGCTTTGATTGGTGGAAAGGATTATAATCAATCCTCTTTTAATCGAGCAACAGATTCCATGAGACAAGTTGGGTCTACTATGAAACCATATTTATATTATGCAGCATTAGAAAATGGCTTTACTTCAAGTTCTTCCTTTACTAGTGAAGAGACTACTTTCGTATTTAATAACCAAGAAGATTATACTCCTCAAAATTACAATCAAACGTATGGAAATAAACCAATTTCTATGGGAACGGCTATTGCTTATTCAGAAAATATTTACGCTGTTAAAACCCATTTGTTTTTAGGGGGAGATGCCTTAATTAATGTCGCAAGAAGGGTTGGTATTACTTCAAAACTAGAAAATGTTCCTTCACTTCCATTGGGTACTAACGAAATTAACATATTAGAGATGGCAGCTGGATATTCTGCTTTTGCTAATTTAGGATATAAAGTAAAACCTCATCTGATAGAAAAAGTAGTAGATTCTAATGGAAAAGTTTTATATAGAGCAGATAATAATAAAGAAGCCGTGCTAAACCCTAGTATCACTTTTATTTTAAATAACTTGTTAACAGCGACTTATGATTCTGATTATATTGACTATAACTATCCAACTGCAATTGGATTAGCACCAAAGCTTACACATAAATATGCATTAAAAAGTGGTACAACTGAAACAGATAACTGGGATATTGGTTTTAACAAAGATGTAGTTTGTGCCGTCTGGGTTGGCTACGACGATAATACGCCTTTAAAAACTAGTGAATATAAGTATGCACAAAATATTTGGTATCAGTCTATTGAATATTTTAATCGAAACATCGGTGCTGATGAGGGCTGGTATGAAATGCCTGATAATGTATCTGCGGTTTTAGTAGAACCTATTTCTGGAAGACTAGCTACTGATAATGATAAAAAGAAAAAAATGATGTATTTTATAAAAGGGACAGAGCCTAGTGATACAGACCAAGAAGTATTTGATTCTAAAGTTGAAAATGTCAAGCCTACATAGCTTGATTTTTTTTATGAATTATGCTATAATATACGCGTTCAAAGGGGTGTTTCTTATGAATATGAACTTAAAAGAGTTATATCGTACTCTTCCAAATCCATTAATGGATGATGATGTTTTTGATGCCTTAATACAAGCATATAGTCAAAAATTTAGTTTTAATAGTGATTATTATGATTATCTTTCACACATCTCTACACAATCTAAGCGTGGGGCTCTTTATCATCCTCAAGATCGTGATACTTTTTTGTCAACAGCTTTTAACATATGGAAACATAATGTTGGTGAACCATTAAAAACTGTTTTAGACGAAGAAGAAGATGCTACAACTATGGAAGATGCTTTAAGCAAACTTCCAGCTAAAAAATGGATGCCTTATGTGGAAAACTATCTAGATGAAAAACATTATTGGACTTACATAAACTCTAATGATCTTCATGATAATTCGGAAAAAGATTATCCTTTTCCATTTGATATTGAACATCGTTTATATGTCAATATCAATACAGTTGCAGCACATAAATTAGGACTTTTATTCTTAAATAAATGTGAAGAAAAAGGATTACCTTATGTATTTAAATTTACTGATCATTTTAATCGAGATGATAATTTTGTCATTTATACAGATACTGAACATTTAGCTGATTATTATGACATTTTAACCGAAATTAAAAAAGAAAATCCAGACTTAGATCAATATATTTCTAGACCACCTATTCTTTCAGGTGTTGTGGATGGTTGGATTGGATATGGTTCTGAATCTTATAATAATGAGAGTTCTTTTAATTATGTTCGTTCACAAGTTATTAACTCAGCTTTTGATGATGCGTTGAAAGACGCTATATTTACTAGCCCAGAATTACCAATTAAAATTGATGATGATGAATTTTCTTTAATTGATGAAGTAGCTTGGAGAATTGTTGAAAAACAGGTTGACTACTTGCAAAAGTTAAAAAAGAAAGATTTAAAAAGCTATTATGGTCTTAAACCTAGAGATTTAAATAAAAGTAAATTTTTGGACAATTTCTTTTATCAAGTAAAAGATCATATGCTTGAGAGTATTCATCAAAAATCTTTAAAATTTGAACCTTTCTCTTTTTCTTATCGTAATAAAGGAAATTCTACAATCGATATTAAAAGTGAAGATTTTCAACGCGCTTTACTTAGTGCTTTCCCAGATCTTCTTGAGACTTATAAAGGTATAAAAGAAATGGTACGCAATACTATTATTGAACGTGGTAAAGAAAAAGGAATTGATGGTAAAAACTTTGCATTTGATTCTTACGTTGTAGATAATCTTATAAAAGGAAAAACAAAAAAAGCTCTTCATCCTGTTAGTGATGAAAAATTCCATGCTGTTATAGATGAAAGAGGTACTACAGGTTATAAACCAGTTACTAGAATTACAAAATCTATTTCTGAAAGCAAAGATAAAAGAGACACTAAAAAGGCTAAAGAAAGTACTGCTTCAAAAAAAGAAGAAAGTACACAGAAAAAAGAGGAAAAACCTAAAAAGATTGATCAAAAACCAATTATTAATAAGAAAAAAACTGAAAATCCTAGCACAACTTCTACTACATCTATACCAAAACGAATCAGTACTAGTTCATATCATTTGAAGAAAGAACAAATCATTCAAGATTTGCAAGTTAATTCTAAAGAGCCAAGTAGATATCAAGGTAGGATGTCTGATGAGGAGATTAGACAGTCTCGTATTAAATTAGGATTTATTTCTCCTGATATTCAACCTGATACAACTTATCGTTTGAAGAAAGACCAAATCATTCAAGATTTACCTATTTATTCTAAAGAGCCAAGTAGATATCAAGGTAGAATGACAGAAGAAGAAATACAAGAGAGTAAAGCTAAAATTTTATCATATAAAAAGGCTAAATAGTTAGCCTTTTTTGTTGGTTGTATTTTCTTTTCTAATTTTGTTTGATATAATAAAATTATATGGGGTGATACAATGATAGAAATAGTTTTAGGATGTATAGTATTAATTGCATTATTAGGAATTGTCATTATTATTTATCATAATAAATTTCAAATTTCTGTTATTAAAATGGAAGAAGCAGAAAATAATATTGACTTATTTTTACAAAAAAAATTAGATTTATTAAAAAGAGCAAAACAAATTGTAGAAAAAGAATTAAAATTGGAAGATTTTTTAACACAATTAGAAACAGATTTAGTTTCTGACCTTAATCATTTTGAATTAAATGAATTGTTAAAGAAATCCTATAATGAGTTTTTCAAAGTCCTAGATGATAATGAAAAATTATTTAAAAGTGAGTCCTTAGTACATGTTATTGAAGAATTAAATAATAATGAAATTGATTTAGTAGCAGCCATTAAATTTTATAATGATACAGTTGTCACATTTAACCAACTTATTGTATCTTTCCCTTCTAATATTATTAGGCTATTTTTTGGATATAAAAAGAAAGAATTTTATACTCATGAAAAGCGAGAAATCTATGAAATTTTAAAAGATGAACATTAGAAAGAAGGTTTATTATGTCATTTATTGATACAATTAAAGATCGAGCAAAAGCAAATAAAAAGACGATTGTTTTACCAGAAACAATGGATCGTCGTATTATGGAAGCAACAGAAAAAATATTAAAAGAAGGAATTGCCAATATTATTTTGATTGGTAAGGATGAAGAAATACAAGAAAACAGTAGAGGATTTGATATTAGTCAAGCAACTATTATCAATCCATTTACTTCGCCATTAACAGATGAATTAATTGCAAAATTAGTAGAAATTAGAAAAAATAAAGGTCTTACCCATGATGAAGCTAAAAAATTATTATTAGAAGATTACATGTATTATGCATGTATGCTAGTTAAAACGAATAGAGCAGATGGTGTAGTTAGTGGTGCTTGTCACTCTACAGCCAATACATTAAGACCAGCATTACAAATTATTAAAACAAAACCTGGTACTATGTTAGTATCTGCTTTCTTCTTAATGGTAGTTCCTAATTGTAATTATGGAGAGCAAGGTACATTTATATTTGCCGATAGTGGTCTTGAACAAAATCCTAATCCTGAAAGACTAGCAGCTATTGCAGAGTCAAGTGCCGAATCATTTCAGTTGTTAGTACAAAAAGAACCTATTGTTGCGATGCTTTCTCATTCTACAATGGGTAGTGCATCTCATCCAGATGTAGACAAAGTAGTAGAAGCTGTAAAAATTGCCAAAGAAAAATATCCAGAATATAAAATTGATGGAGAACTTCAATTAGATGCAGCAATAGTTCCAGAAGTAGCTGCTTCAAAAGCTCCACATAGCCCTGTTGCTGGAAGAGCTAATGTATTAGTTTTCCCTGATTTAGACGCTGGAAATATTGGTTATAAATTAGTCCAACGACTTGCCAAAGCAGAAGCATATGGTCCAGTAACACAAGGTATCGCCTCTCCAGTCAATGATTTATCACGTGGCTGTAGTGCAGATGATATTGTCGGAGTTGTAGCAATTACAGCAGTTCAAGCACAAAATAAATAAAGAGAAATGAATTTTCATTTCTCTTTTATTTTTTATAAACACCAATTTTTTTCTGTGCACCTTTAATCTCTTCTTCTGTCATTCTACCTTGATATCTACTTGGCTCTTTAG
>USGP01000023.1 GCA_900554315.1 uncultured Mycoplasmatota bacterium | reverse complement strand
CAAGTTATTGTATAAGAAGAAAATCCTATCATGAAAGAAAGCATCAAACTAATACAAACAACAGAAAGTGCAATAGGAACAATCTTATTCTTTATTTTTATATTAAAAATTAATAATAAAAATAACAGAAGGAAAAAGATAAGAATCTCTATAGACATAAAAGATGAAAATAATAATTTAAAAATTATTTTCATCTTCTCTAAAAATCCAAGCTCCATATACACACCTCCCATTATTATACTAATTCAGCAATATAAACAGTCTGTGTAGTATCATCGTTTTTAGTACAAGTAATAAGAGTCAGTGTAGTCTTATTATAATTTCTATAAATAGCTACTTTTCCATTTTTAGGAACTGTATAAATATTAACAATTTGATATCGATATTTGTTTCCTTGATAGGTAACATATGCAGAATCACCAATTTTCAAGCGATACAAATAAGCAAAAAATGAAATATAAGCATCACCTGAATGTGCCATCAACATTAAATTTCCATTTGGAACATCCGGCATAGTAGAACCTGCAATCATAGACACATTATATTGAATTGTATTATATTTAGAATCAGTATTATAAAAACCTCTTTTTAATCCTATTTTGGGTATTTCTAATACCCCAGCATATTTGCTATAATTAATTTCATTTTCAGATTGCTGATAAACTGTTTCATCAGAAACATTATCAGCCGTAGGTGTTTGAACTTCCTTTTCTTGCGTATCGGCTGGCATATTTCTATCTGCAATAGCAATTTCCATATTTGCATAAACCTGATCTTTTAAAAATTTTAAATGATTATAAGAAAGAACAAAAATACCTATAAATACAAGGAAAGAGCCGAGTAATAATAACTGACTCTTTTTCATACCCTTATTTTTATTGTTGTTTTGCTTTTGGTTTAGCATTTGCATAAATAATACCTATTCCACACAATAATACGATTAAACCTACAAAGTAAATTGATTGAGCTAAATTCATACTAGTGTTAGGAACTTCAGGAGTATAGTTAATAGGTATCTCTAAACCTGTAGTACTTGGAACATCAGTAGTAAATACTGTACTTACTGTTTGAGCTCCATCAGCTTTATAATAATATCCATCATATCCTCTAAATGTTCCTGTTGCTGAAAGTTTAATAACCTTATTATCTTCAGTTACTGAATTTACAGGAACTCTTACATAAAATTTAGTAACAGCAGTATTTTCATCAACAACTTGTCCGTTTTCATCAACAATAACTGTACCATCTGGTGCAGATTCAACTGTAATCTGTAAAGAACCTTGAACTAAACTACCAGTATTAGTTGCACTAGCAGTAACTAAAGCTGATTGATAATATTTTTCATCTTCAGTTACAGAAAATTCTTGATTAGCAATTGTTAATGTAATTGTACCATTAGCAGAAACATCAGATTGTCTTGCATTTGCTACTAATGGAGCAACATATTTATCAAAGAATGTTCCAGTACCAGCTGGACCACTCATACCAGCATTACATCCTCCAGAAGAACATGTATAATCTGGGTCACCATTGTCATCAGCATCCCAATATAATTCTGTAGCAGTTTTAGCATTATCTAAATTAAAACTATCACCAGTATTATTAGTTGCACCAGTTTCATATAAATATTCCCAAATAGCTACTTGTGTAATCCAAGTTTGTACTTCATCAGGGAACTCTGTACCGTTATCATCTTTAAATTTTACATGTGGGAATGAATTAGCCATTACATATAATAAACCTTGGTCAGTAATTTTTTCAGCTTTATTCATTGTAGTATTAGCTACGAAATTAATATCCCTCTCTAAACAAAAAATTGGAATATTTGTTTTAGTAGCATACATAGTAACAGGGAATCCTGTATTACCAAGAACTTCTGTTCCAGCCTCTTTCGTTGTAAAACTCTCACCTAATCCTTCATCTTCAGGAATTGGAGCAACAGCTGCGTATGATACATTAGTAACACCAATCAACATGAATGAAAGGAATGATACAAATACCATCGCAATAGACAATTTCTTTGATAACTGTGCCTTAAAAATTTGTTGGAAAATCGATTGTTTATTTTGTTTTTGATTACTTTCCATATATATCTTTTCCATAATACACCACCTTTATATTATCATTATAACATAGTTTTTTATTTTTCAATATCTTTTTTTACTTTATTAAAAAAATATCATTAAAATCTTGTAAATGCGGAGTTTTAGAATAATATACTTTAGCCAATGGTTCTCCTTTTTTAACAACATCTCCCACTTGTTTTAACAATTGAACTCCAACTCCAGGATTAATAGAATCTTCTTTTGTCAATCTACCAGCACCTAACGAAACAGATAACTCTCCAACTTCTATAGCTGAAATTTTCTCAATAGTACCAGATTTAGAAGCTTTAATTGTTTTAACCTTCTTACTTAAAGGAAGATGAGTTAAATCACCATGTTGTGCTTTCACTAACTCAACAAACTTTTGATAAGCAGCCCCCGAACTAATTGCTTGCAATACCATATCTTGTGCATCCTGTGGTAAAACATCTTTGGCCATACAAACCATTTCTGAAGCTAAGTCAATACATAGTTTAGTTAAATTAGTCCCTGTTTCTTCTCCTTTTAAAACTTGAATTGCTTCCATTACTTCTAAGCTATTACCGACACAATAACCTAATGGAACATTCATATCACTAATTATAGTATGAACATCTTTCTGATAAATTTTACCTATTTTTTTCACTAATGAAGAAAGTTCCTCAGCCTGTTTCTTAGTTGGTAATAATGCTCCATTTCCAACTTTAATATCAATTAAAATTTTATCAGCTCCACCAGCAATTTTTTTACTCATAATACTAGTCGCAATCAAAGGAACAGAAGAAACCGTACCAGTAACATCTCGTAAAGCATATATTTGTTTATCCATCGGTGCTAGACTTGCTGTTTGGCCAGTAATAACAATACCAATATCCTGAACTTGCTTCATAATTTCTTCATCAGATAAATCTGTACGATATCCAGGAATACTTTCTAATTTATCAATGGTACCTCCTGTATATCCTAATCCACGACCACTCATTTTTAAAACTGGAATTCCTAAACTAGCAACAATTGGTGCAATAATCATAGTAGTCTTATCTCCAATACCACCAGTAGAATGTTTATCCACAACTATACCAGGTAAAAAGCTTAAATCTAAAGTATCCCCACTATCAATAAAAATCTTAGTTAAGGCAAAAACCTCTTCATCTGTCATACCATTAATACAAATTGCCATAAGCAAACTAGACATTTGATAATCTTTAACTTTTCCTTCTAAATATCCATTAAAGAAAACATCTAACTCATGATAACTTAATTCTTTTCCTAATCTTTTCTTATTAATAATATCAACTATCATATAATCTCCTTTCGAAACACCGTAGTGTTTCTAACTTGAAAACCCAGCTTATGATACAAATGATGTGCAGCAACTCTACTAGGGTTAGAAGTAAGTTCCAAATAAGAAATTCCTTTTTCTTTACAAATAGCAAATACTTTCTCAAACATCTTTGTTGCAATATGTTGATTACGATAATCTGGATGAGTACAAACATAATTAACATAATAATATGTAAGATTTCTCACACCATCTACTAGTTGATTCAAAACTAAATATCCTATAACCTTATCATTTTCTATTGCAATCAATTCAATATCTTCAGAAGAAGCATGACCTATCTTTTTTAAATGAAAAGATAATTCTAACAACTCATTTAAAGAAGATAAATACTTTTCCTCATAATATTTTATTTCCATATTATCCACCTTACTTTATATACTACAAATATACTAAAAATAATAAATTTATGCAAGAAATAGACAGCAAAAAAAGAAGAGAATTAATTGCTCTTCTCTTCTTTATTTTTTGATGAAGTTAAAAAAGTTACCTTTTCCCCAATTACTTCCATAATAGTTTCTTTTTTATCTTTCTTTTCAATCAAACGAGATTGCAATCTCCCTTTAACACCAACAATATCACCCTTATGACAATATAAGTTAGTATTTTCAGCAATATTATCCCACACAATACAACGAATAAAATCCGTATCATAGGTTCCCTCCATATTTTTAAAACTTCGAGGAATAGCCAACGTCAAACACAAATATTTCTTACCAGAGTCATTCTTCTTTAATTCCAAATCATACACAATCCTGCCAACCAAAACCACCTGATTTAACATATCTCACCTCCTTTCAATTTCATCATAAAGAAAGAAAAGTAAAAAAACAAATAAGCAAAAAAGAAAAATTATAATAATAAAAAGAAAAAAAAGAAAAATCTTTCAAGAATTTTCTTTTTTTAATATAAAAAATACCCACTAATTTACAACTTTAAAAACCTTAGAACATTTTTTTAATGCAGTCACTAGCACATCAATTTCCTCTTTAGTATTATAAAAATATAAACTGACACGAACAGTAGCTGGAATACCCAAATCATCTTTTAATAACTTAGAACAATGATTTCCTGAACGAACACAAATATGATAAGTATTTAAATATTTACTAACATCAACAGGATCAACACCATTAACATTAAAAGAAACAATGCCACTATCCGCTTTAGAATGATACAAAGTAATATCAGGAATTTGTTCTAAAGAGCAAATAAGATAACGTTTTAATTCACATTCATAATGATGAATATTATCTAAACCAATACTAGTTAAATATTCAATTGCTGCCTTTAAACCTAAAACTTCTGCAATAGGAGGTGTACCAGCTTCTAAAGAAACAGGTACATCTTTAACCGAATAATCACCATTACTATCAAAAGATAAGTTCATCCCACCTCCATAAAAAACAGGAGTGAATTCCTTTAACAGAGTCTCTCTAACAACCAAAACACCTACTCCGGTAGGACCACACATCTTATGAGCGGAAAAAGATAAAAAATCAACATTGTTAAAAATAAAATCAAAAGGAACATGAGGAATACTTTGTGCTCCGTCAACATGAAACAAAATGTTTTTTTCTTGGCAAAGACTCCCAATACGATAAATATCTCTTTCATCACCAACAACGTTAGTAACATGAGCCAAAGAAATAACTTTAGTTTTTGGAGAAATACTTTTTTCAACATTAGAATAAGAAACAGAATAGTCATCTTCTAAAGGAATAAAATGAACACAAATACCAATTTCTTCGGCCAACCGAAACCAAGGTAGAATATTAGAAGCATGCTCTGCTTTTGACAATAATACTTCATCTCCCGCTTTTAAATGATATTTCATATATCCAAAGACAATTAAATTAATAGAATGTGTTGCACCACTTGTAAAAACTACTTCTTTAGCACTAGAACAATGTATAAAATCACGAACAGCAAATCTAGTACTATCATATAAATAATCAACTAAAATAGAACTGTCATACAATCCACGATGAATATTAGCTGTATAAAACTGATAATAATCGTTCATAGAACGAAGAACGCCATCAGGTTTCAAAGTAGTTGCGGCATTATCAAAATATATAATATTTTTATTTCTCAAAACAGAAAAATCATCTTGTCGCATAAAAAACACCTCACCAGTCAACGTATTATATGTAAAAATAACAGTTTGTTATACGACATAAGGCCAAGAAAAAAAGTATCTTTCGATACTTTTAAGCAGCTTTTTGAAATACACGAGCCTTTTCTTCTTCTTCTGCATCATCAACAATAGACAAAACAGATTTCATTTTCTTAATACCAGAAGCCATTTGTGCATTTTGTTCTTTTAATGAACCGACTAAAACAGTTAACTTTTTATTTTCCTCCTGAATCTGAGGAAGTAAGGTTAATTGTGCTTCTTTTTCCTTCAAAGATTTTTCTAACTGAGCGTTTCTTTCTTTTAGCTCTTTATTTTGTTGAACTAAATCTCCCACTGCATGCACAACAGCACCAACATCTTCTACCTCTGATCGATCAGATTGAATATCTGTTGAAACAACAGAAGAATCATCTACCTCGGAAACCTTTTCAGAAACAATTGTCTCTTCAGGTTTTGTATCCGTAATCTCTACTTTAGTTTCAGGAATGTCTACTTTGGTAAGATTAGAATCTGAAGCTTTAATATTTGGAAGTTCAGAACTTGACTCTTCAACTTTTGGAGAACTAACTTTAGGAGCTTCAACTTTAGGTGAATCTGCAACAATTTCATCTTTAGGGAAATCTATACTTGGCAAATCAGTAGTATCTGCTTTCTTCTCTTCACTAGAAACAGATGCCAAAGAATCAGCTAAAGATAAAACATCGTTCTTTTCTTCTGCTTCAGGTAATGTTGCAACTTTTTCATCTACTACTGACTCATCCTTAATAGGAGCAGTTTTTTCAACCACAACTGGTTTACTTTGAGAAGATAAAGCAGAATCAATAGTAGACTTAGGAACTGAAACAGCAGAAACATCTAAAGTTTTTTGTTCTTCCTTCTTCTCTTCACTATTATCAACTACTGGATTCATTTCTTCTTTTGCAGGTTGAACAATAGGTGGAACAATAGAATGTTCTTCTTCCATGAACGCTCCATTACGAGACACCTTATCTATAGGATTAGTAGGAACATTAGTAGCACAATAAAATGCATCACCTGTCATACCAATAAAACTATACCATTTATCATTTAATACATTTTTACCATCTGAAGAGAAAACAGATCCTTCAGATAATAAATCATTTATAATAAATTTTCCATGATTCTGCATTTCTGCATTTAATTTATCTTTAATTGCCGCATTAGCAGAAACCATTTTTTCCGTAGCATTATCACTATGAGATTCAACAATAGCCTCTTTTACACTAGCTGATTGTGCTTCACTTCTAACAACTAAAAAATAGTCTCCTTCAATACGTTTAATAGATTTATTTGTAAATGGTATGATGATATTACCCTTTTTATCAATAAGTCCAATATGAGTACGAAGTATATTAGGATCAATTGCTTCTTTTAAAACAGTAGAAACAATATAATAGCCATCATCATTAGGAGCTTTTCTATCATTTAAAAGATAATAAACATCTTGTTTACTTCCTTGCGTAACCGTTACAAAATCACAATAAAGATCTGTTTGTCCATTATATGCAGAAACCTTACCCTTATCAAACTTTACTTGCTTCTCTTCCTGCATCATCATACACCACCTTATTATATACTTCTAATCATATATAATGATATCACAACTACCTTTTGAAAACAACTACTTTCAAAAATAATTTTAAAAATAAAATTGCAAAAAAGAATAAAAGAAGATACAATAAATTTGGTGGTAAAATGAGACAAGATAAAAAATTAATGTTAGGTATGGCACTTCTATTTTTCATAACTTTTGTATGTCTTGGTACTCTAGTAGTAACTGAAAAATTAGCCCCCTATTATACAGATAAAATTGAAAAAAGAATGAAAGCGTATATAGATAAAAATTATCCTCAAGAAAAAGATAATTTAAAAATAGGAAAAATATCATATAGAGCCCAAACCTATAAAGCAAAAGTTGCAAACAGAGAAAATAAAAATCTATATTTCACAATTACCTATCAAAACAAAAAAATAAGTGATACTTATAAAAAAGATTATCTTCAAGGTAAAACTTTGTTAACTGCAACAGAAAACAAATTAGAAAAGAAAATTAATAAAAAATTAGACATAGAAGCAAAAATAATATTTCCTTCTACATTAAATAAATATACAAAACAAATAAGAGAAAATATCATTAAAAACAATTTAAATGATATTAGAATATATAATATTGAATTTACGATAAAAAACAAAATATCAATATCTGAAGTTAATAATATAGTATTAAACATTCAAAATACAATAACACAACTAAAAGAAATAAATATAACACCAAATTATTACACCATTAATATAGAAAATGATAAACAAGGAAAAATATTAACCATAAAAAAATTAACAAACAATACATTGCAACCAGAAATATTAACACAAATAATCACTTATATCTTAACAGATAATGAAAATGATATAACTGAGGAAAATAACATATTAGAACAATATAACCTTAGTTATGAATATAAAAAGTATGGAGATGAATAAAATGAATGATTGTATTTTTTGCAAAATAATTAAAGGAGAACTACCATCAAAAACAGTATATGAAGATGATATCATAAAAGTAATTATGAATATTAATCCAATTACAGATGGACATTTACTAATATTGCCAAAAGAGCATTATGAAAACATCTTAGATATTAAAGAGGAAATCATTGCTCATAGTATAAAAATACTTCGTGAAAAATTATATCCAATGATAAAAGAAAAATTAAACTGTGAAGGTTTCACTATTTGTGAAAACAATTTTCTAGGACAAGATATTAAACATTTTCATATACACGTAATACCAAGATATCAAAATGATAATGTAGATTTTAACTATAATCCGAAATTATTAAATGATATAGAAGAAGTATTTAAGAAATTAGAAAATAAGTAACAACACAATCAACAGGAAATAAAATGGATACCCCGATTGTAAAAAATCTAGGTATCTTTTTTATTAGCTTTTTTTCTAATGGTAATACGATAAAAACAAATACCAAAGATAAAAATCCCCATAATAGACTCATCCCCAAAGAAACATAAGGCCCTAAATGAAATTTTTGATCTCGATAATCCCAAAACTCTTTATGAAACAAAAATTCAATCAACATTCCCCCAAGTCACTCTAGTAAGGACAAAGAAATAACAACAGACACAAACAACAAAAGTACCTTCCAAATCTTTTTCCACGACAATTTCTTTTCTATAAGAGAATATAATGCATAAATAAATAAGGCACCAAATCCATAAAGAGGAACCCAGGGACCAAATAAAATACCATTATGCATATTTGGATATAATAAATATTTTAAACTTGTCTCCATAATAAAACCTAAAAAAGAATTTAAAAAAAATAAATTAATAAAAAACATAAAATCACCATTTCTAGTATGTCCAAAAAATAAAAAAAGATAAGAAATAAATTCTTACCTATTTTAATAACACATTGTACCGCCTAAAATAATAGCTAATAAAATATATAAAACAATAATAATAACAAAGCTATTATTTCTTCTTGGAACAGACGTATTTTCGCAAGACATTAAAACACCTCCTTAAATATAAGCACCTAAGATAATAACCAAAAGAATGAACAACACTAACATGATTGATGAAGATGAAATACAATTACTCATATCTTTTCCTCCTTTTTTTATGCTTTCATGATATTTTATGGTAAAACTAAAAATTATGTGATTATATATAGTAATTTATTGCATGAAATTCTTTTTTTTGTTATGATAATGAGTGTTTAGGAGGAAATAATATGAACAAAAAAATAGGAATTGGACTTTGTTCATTATTAGCTGTTACAACAATAGTAACAGGCTGTGGAAACAAAGCAGAATTAGATAACAATAAAACAGCAGTATCTTTAAAAGGAGCAAAAATAACTGCAACAGATTATTATAATGAAATTAAAAAATCAAACATTTCTAAATTAGTAGATATGATTGATCACCAATTATTTGATGAAAAATATCCTAGTAACGATGATGAGGATAAAGCTGTTAAAGATCAAATAGACCAAATAAAAGACACCTACGGATCTAACGAAACACTATATCTAAGTGCAATTCAACAATACTTTGGAGTAAATTCTGAAGATGAATTAGAAGATGTACTTAGACTAGAATACAAAAGAAATGAAGCTGTACAAGATTATGTAGAAGAGCAATTAACAGATGATGAAATTCAAGATTACTATGACAAAAATATTATTGGTGACATCAAAGCAAGTCACATCTTAATTACACCAGATGTAGACAGTGATGCAACAGATGCTGAAAAAACAAAAGCTGAGAAAAAGGCTAAAAAAGAAGCTGAAAGAATTATTAAAAAGTTAGAAGATGGTGAAGATTTTGCTGAACTTGCTAAAGAATATTCTGATGATACAGCAACTAAAAATAATGGTGGAGATTTAGGTTATTTTAACACAGATGATATGGATGAAAATTTCATGGAAGCTGTAAAAAAATTAGACAACAATGAATATACAAAAGAACCAGTAAAAACACAATATGGATATCATATCATTTTAAAAACTGATCAAAAAGATAAGCCAAAACTAAAAGAAGTAAAATCAGACATTAAAACAACTTTAGCAACAAATAAGCTAAGTAATAACTCAACTCTACATTATCAAACCTTAATTGATATTAGAGAAGATAACAACATCAAATGGAATGATGATGAATTAGAAAAACAATACAATGAATTAATGGATCAATTACTTCAAGCATCATCTAATACAACAACAAATTAAAAAAAGTGCTTTTTAGCACTTTTTATTTTTTTTGAAAAATCATACAGTCTTTATCTTTATAAATAAGATTATAAGAATTAGCACCCTTTAAATAACTAGCAAGCCCACTTTTTCTAGGAACAATGAAATAATCAAAATCATATTTTTCAATTAAATCCGGAAAATGATATTGTAATCTAGAAATACTTTGATAATCCTTATAATTATATTGAGAATACAAATCTGCTCTACCATCAATAAAGACAGGAATATCTTTATAAATTAAATATGCCCCATAATCATAATAATTAAATAATCTTTTCGGCTTTTCTTCTTTTAAAACAGAAATAGCAGAATCTGACAAAGTCTGATAAGACATAACATCCGAGTAAGAAAAACCTCTCAAAAAAATAAGTAACAAAAGAATAGAAAATATACAAACGAAAAGACAAGTATAAGAATCTAACTTTCTTTTTGGAACATAATAAAAAATAAATAATGACCAAACTAAATAACTAAAAAACCAAAAACGAATACTTTTTAATCCCAAATATAAGAAAAATAAATAAAAAGCAAAATCTACAAACCTAATCTTCTTTTTACTTAATAACATAACTAGAAGAGTAAAAAGAGCAAAAACAAAATAAATATAATGTGATAAAGAATTTAAATTTGTAGGTTGCCACTCTGCAATAGTAGAAAGCATTGTACTATCAGCCATATTTTGATAAGGATAAAAAATCATATGAATTCCATGAGGATTAAAAACAATAGCAACCATACATAATACAGCAACAACAAAATAAGTAAGTATTTGTTTCTTAGTTAAACGACTAGCTTCCATTTTGGAAAAAGAAAACGAAAATAGACCAGCAAATACTGCTAGAAAGCATAGTAAGTATGGTAAATTAGAAGATCCTCCATGAACATTAGCCCAAAATAAACTAATAAGTGGTAAAAAGTAAATACGTTTAGAATCTGGATGATAAAAATAATAAAAAATAAGCCACACACTAACAGCTAACAATAAAAAACTTAATAACTGGGGTCTACCAGATAAACTAGTAAAAACCATAGCAAAAAAGATAGTCCAAAATAAAGAAAACGGAATGTTTTTTAAATAATCTTTTTTTAAAACAAAAAACAAAAAGAAAGCTAAACATAAAATTAAGAAAAATGCATAAATAAACAAATGATATTTTCCAAAAAGAAGATACAATCCATATAAAATAACTTCAAATAACCATTCATGAGAAATCCAAGAATAATGATATAAACTCCAAGAAAAAATATCCTTTGTTAAGATAGTAGAATGTTGTACCATGTATTCTCCCGCTTTAAAATGCCAAAAATAATCAATATCTATTCTTAAAAACAGCATTAAAAATAAAGAGAAGCAAAACAAAAACAATGCAAAAGACAAACTTAACTTATGATTTTGAATAAAAGTTTTAATCTTCATAATACAATCCTTTCTGATATAGTTTTTCTTTGATCTTATATTCTAACTCTCGACCAGAATATTTTCTGCTAAGTCTACGATATAATTTTTCATACTCTTTTTTAGCTATTTCTTTCGTATCACCAAAATCTAAAGTAGATAACACAGATTCTATAACAGAACGATCATATCCTAAAGTCTGTAAGTCATGAACGATCTTTTTATGTAAAACTGCTCCACCTCTACTTCTATTACTACGAATAGCACGACTTGCAACTTTCTTTATCTTTTCAATTTGCATATCCTGTGAAAATACAGTTAATTCATCATAGATGATATCAGAAGAAACCCCTTTATCTAATAATTCTTTTTCTATTTTTCTAGGGCCCTTTGAAGTAGTAATTATTTGTTGATTAATATATGCTTTCGCAAAACTTCTATCATCTAAATAACCTTGCTTTAACAATTTTTGAATTGCTTTATCAACATAATCTTGAGGATATTCTTTTTTTAATAAAAAATCCCTAAGATCTTTTACCGACTTAAATCTACTCTTTAATGATTTCAAAGCAACATAATAAACATCATATTCTTGATTACTTAGAAGAATTTTTTCTCGTTCCTTCTCATCAATTTTCTTTTTTAACAATAATTCATACTTTAATATTACTTCTTCATATAAAGATAATTTTTCTCCAGATTCCAATTCCAACTCATACTGACCATTTTTTTTCTTTTTATACTTTAGTATCTTCATACAATCACCTACCACTAGTATAGCACAGAACAAAAGAATTAAGTTTACTTAATTCGTCTTTCCAATCTTCCTACTTCAAAAAGCAAATAACCTTATTTCTAATAGTCACTTAGTTTTTTCATTTTTAATATAAAAAAAAGAGAAAAACTTACTTTTCTCCCTTCTTAACAATAATAAGTCCTTCTGTAACTTCTTCTAATGCTCTCCCTATATTCTTCGTACTCTTATAAGAACTAGCCGGCATCTGTAAATAACCAGTCCTTGATATTTCTTTACTACGACGTGCCGCAATGTGAACTAATTCGTATTTTGAGTCAACAATATTAAGCAATTTATCAATAGAAGGATAAATCATACGTATCACACTCCCTACTATTAGGATAAAACACTATAAAAAAATAATCAAGGAAGGTGACAAAATTAGACACTTATAATTGACAAATTAACGAAATTGACTACAAGAACCACATTGTACGTTACTAACTACATTTTCTTCAGAACAAGTATATTGTGGACGATAAGTATGTTTAAACACATGATGGTTAATAATACGAGTATGAATCGGACAAATATGAGGAACCTCATGAACAATAGTTTTATGAATACATTTTTCTTGAACGCCTTCACAACATCCCATATTCATATTAGGACTTTCCTTCATAGTGCCCATATTACTATTCATGTTAATATCAACATTCATATCATTATCTACCGTATTATGATTACCTTTAACAGTAGAATTAAAATCGAAGTTATTTTGATCAAACATTCTAATTACCTCCTATATCTTATCATATGTAAAATTTAAAACTAGAAAACAACAATAGCCCAAAAAATAAAATAGACTTTTCAAAAGAAAGAAAGTAAAATAGTAATAAAGGTAAGGTGAAAAAAATGAAAAAAGCTTTCATACTAATTGGAGTAATCACTCTATTATTAATAGGAAATCAAATTCCTGTTCAAGCAGCAACAATAGAAAAAGCAAAAGATACACTAATAAAAACAACAGTTACAACAGGAGATGGACTATATAAAGATGAATATGAAGAAGGAAGATATATCTATAAAGGAGCAAACCCAAATAACTATTTAACATTTAATGACGAATCTGCTGGCTGGAGAATATTAAGTGTTGAAAAAGATGGTACACTAAAAATAATCAAAAATCAATCGATAGGAAAAATGATATATAATACTGAAAACACCGGTACATATTGTGATAACAATATGGCAAATTCATATGGATGTAATGCATGGGCAGCAACAAATAATTTAACAGATAAAACAAAAGAATTTAGTAATACAGTAAAAACTGGAACTGTATTAAAAGATTCAAATATAAACATTCTATTAAATAATAAATATTATGCTAACCTAACAGACAAAGCAAAAAAATATATAATAAGCCATAACTTTGCAATTGGAGGAACTTCTACAACAAATTTACATACAATGATTCAGAATGAAAAAAATTACCAATGGAATGGAAAAATTGGATTAATAAATTACACTGACTTTCTAAGAACATACAATAATAATGACCAAAGTTGGATTAAACGTGGAAAAACCTTGACGCCTAATGCTTATACTCAAACAGATGAATCTACAATAGCAACCTTTTTAACAAGCAAAAATTTTTACCCAACAGAGGCTTATTCAAGAAATTCAGAAAGCATCTATCCTGTCATATACTTAAATTCAAATATTTCCTTAACAGGCTCTGGAACACCAGATGACCCTTATACAATTGCAGACATTTTAGAAATAAAATTTGAAACATTTGGAGATTTAGAGAAAGACTTACTTTACCGACTAGAAAGTACCGGAATGACATTAGAAAATATCAAACAAGAAATTAATAATCAAATTGGAACAAAAATAGAAGAAAACGGAAAATGTTGTACATTAGATAGTTGGTACCTAGATAAGGATTTAAAAACTAGATTTGATGAAGACACCCCAATCAATAGCAACTTAACTTTATATGGAAAATGGTCTTGTGCAGACGTTGTCAATGTGCCAAACACTTCAATATATATTCAAAAATGGATATTAATAACAGGAATCTGTATTACAGTAATAGGAATTATTATCATAGGTTTAGTAATAAAAAAGAAAAAGAAAAAACAAGGAGTATAAAATGAAAGATAAAATCTATAACATAATCAATAAAATCAACATAACAGTAACAACATTATTATTAATACTTACTCCTCTATTTCTAGGTAGTTTTAAAGATAGTTATATCAATAACTATCTTTTTGCATTTATTTTACTAGATATAATAGCCATTACTCAATTTATATTAAAACCAAAAAAAATAGATAAAAAAATAATTCTTTATTTTCTATTTATACTAACCTATTTAATACCACTGTTTTCCAAAGACATTGTATTTATAAATACCCATATAAAAATAACAATACTAATACTGTCAACTTTAATCATAGCCATCAATATAAATCAAATAATGAGTAAAGAACAACTATTTAAAACTATAATCATATCATCAACTATTACAGTAATCACAAGCATTCTATATATCTTTTATCCCAACATACTAGAAAGTTTTTCAATAAAAGCAGACTATGGAGATTTCTATTTATCAAGCATTTATCGACTATATGGTACTCTTAATTATCCCAATGCATTAGCTCTATTCTCTTTAATTGGTATTATTTTAAGCTTTAAATGGCTAGATAAAAAACCATACAAAATTATTTTTTATATAAATATGTTGGGATTACTTTTAACAATATCAAAGTCAACCTTAATTTTCGCAATCATAATCTTTATCATTTACATAATAAAAAATAAAGAAATAAGATATAACCTTTTTGCTAGTATACTTCCATTAATGTTAAATCTCAATACACTTAGAGAAGCAGTTATCAATAACAATTTATTTTATCTTCTAATAGCAACACTGATTTTCTTTATTATTTATTATGGGTTTTACATTCTATTAAATAAGAAAAAAATAATATATATTATAATATGTATAAGCATAATAACTTTTGCAATTATATTTCCAAATAAAAGCTTAACCATTACTAAAAATAACAATCCAGATATATTTATA
>USGP01000022.1 GCA_900554315.1 uncultured Mycoplasmatota bacterium | reverse complement strand
CAAAAAAATGTAGACACGTTTTTCTGTGTCTACATTTATCTTACAACTTCACATAAATTAAAACGCATTGCTTTTTTTATTTGGTATAAAATTTGCCAAACATAGTAAAGTATGTTATAATCAAATTGATAAAAAGAGAGGTGAGACAGATGCAAAAGCCGACAACTTTATATAGAGGAATTGTATTAGCGTATCAAGATTTCCTAGATTTTCAATTAATAGGAAAAGACATGGTTATGCATTATTCTCCTTTATATGACAACGAGGAAAGAAAAACGGTAAGAGATGGAAATGAATATGGCATTTATATGTCCGACAACAGACAAATGGTATTAGATGTTTATAGCAATTCACGCAGTACAGGTAACCTTTTAACAAACACTAAAATTGGATTAGATCCTATTACAATACCAGCAATTGGAATTGCTTATCAAATCGATACAAGAAATGTAGTTATCAGAAAGCCACGACTATATAAATTTGAAAGTTTAAATAATAACGGTTACATAGGAGATGAATGGATAGCAGATAGAATTCCTAGTGATAGTTATCAAATTATTCGAGTAAGAATTGGTTCAGACTATCTTCATCCTTCAGAAGATATAGATGTAACAAACCCAAATGAAATTCAAAACAGAGTAATAGAAATAGTAGAAAAACGAATAATAGGATTAGAAGACATGTTAGAAGAACTAAAAGACATCTCTCCACAAAAAATAAGACAATTTGGTTTAACAGCAAGAGAAATATTACAATCCATCTATGGAACAAACGGTGTTAAATATATAGACGGGGACACAATGAGAATAAATTCAGTAGACGATTTAATGAACTTTATAATAGCAAAAGAATATAAATCTTATGGATTAATGCCAACTATTGATACCTTAAAATCAATAATGTTAATAAAAGATTTGTCTAAAGATATTCCATCTTTCATAGAAAATATCCAAAAGAAAAAAGAAGAATATCTTCAATCAGGAATATCTAATTCAGTAGTAAATCAAAAAATAGAAACTCTTAGCCATATCACAGATATCATAATGAGCACCTTATCCAAACAAGAATCCTCACCAACTCAAACAAAACCAAAAATAAAAACTATAGCCTAAGCTATGGTTTTTTTGACAATAAGGAAAATCCTGTTATAATAAACAATACAAAATTAAGGAAGACTACATATACAAAATAAACAAATAGAAAAATATGTGTTACAATAACAATGTCAGGAGGAATAGAATGGAAGGAAAAGTTGTTAGAATAGAAAATGTTATAGCTTTAACTCATGTATATCCTAAACTAGAAGATTTAAAAAAGGATTTTTTAGCGTTGCGTAGAAAGAAAGACTTACCAAGAGTTGTAGAAGATATAGAAAAGGTAATGCAAGGGAGTAAAGCTTTATCTTTAGGAAGAGAAAGAAACTTTGTCCATGCATACCAAAATGAATTAAAAGCCATTAATCAAGATACTAAACTAAATGTATTTATGGCATTAGCTTTATCAGAAACTCTAGATGATTTTTCTGAGTATTTCAAGGAACATAGTGATTCTATAGAAAAAGCAGAAGATTTATTAAGGGCTATGAAAGAGTTAGGAATAAAAGGAATAGGATTACTTGAACATTATGACTTTTCTAAAAGAAAGTATCATTATTCATTATCATTAAAAAAAGGCTTTTGCTATATAGAAGGAATTACACCAAGTAAAAGATATGAAAGAAATGCCATTCCGTATTCTACTTCAGATTCTAACTATGAATTAGTAATAGATTTAGATACAATAGAAAATGGTGATCAAGACGACAGTATATATTCTTCTTTTATTTTTGTAAATAATTTATTATTTGATAAAAGTCACTTACCAGCATCATTAGATAGAAATACGCTTACAAAGCCATTACAAGAAGCAATTACTTATCACAGAAAAAGAAAAAAAGATATTGATCATGTAATAGAATTAGGAGACGCCGTAAGTAAATTAGATGATAAATTCAAATTGATGAAGACCTCTATCAACGGAAATTTAAAACCAGAAGAACAAGAGGATTTTGATCGTGGATATTCTCAAATTGCATTAGGGATTCAAATGTTACAAGCAGCTCAAAGAAAATCAGAAGAAGAATTACAAGAACAATATCCTGAGATGACGCCAAAAGTTTTAACAAGAGCAAAAAAAGATTACCATAGAAGACAAGAAATAAGAAGAATCAGAGTAAGTTTTTAAAACTAGAAAGAAGGAAAGACGATGAGAGAAAATACATTAGATATAGACTATGTAATAGCTATGGCCAAAGTAATAGATCAGATGGATGGTTTTGATGAAGAATATAAACACCTAGTATCTACTTATGGTCATAAAAAAGTAAAAGAAGAATTATCATGGTTATCTGGTACAAAAGAACAATATAAAAGAATTGATAAAGAAATAGGTACCTTTTTCGGAAGATATAAAAAAGTATTAGATACCATCCAAGAAACTGGAACAGTAGAAGGATTCCTATTACGCTATTATGATAAAAATGGAAATCATAATGAGAATTATAGTGGAACAACCTTCTATCATTATTTAAAAGGCCATCAAGATCAACAAGATAAAATATTAGACAATTTAATGCATATAAAAGAAGTAGGATATCCGACCATTACTTTAGAACCAGGAGCAGATTATAGTGGTACAGAATATCATATGTCTACTAGTTTATTTGCAAACTCTGAAATAGTATATGGAGAAAAAATAGAAATATCAGAGAAATCTGATCATTATGAAACATATTATAGAGTAAGAACTCCATATTTAGCGATTCTTTCTGATCAATTCACAAGAAAAAAGAGTCCTAGACTAATGGTAAACACTTTAACCATGGATAGAGATATCTTACCAAAAACATCGACAATAGAAGGAGCGTTTGATGAAATTATGATGAAAAAAGAACAAAAACCAGAATCAGAACAAAAACTAGAAAATGTATTAGCTTTTTATGAAAACACCGCGGTACTATCTACAGCTGTAAATAACTTGATTGCTATCGTTGAATCAGAAGAATCTATTCCAGATAGAACTCGTACATTACAAACTCTAAGTGATTTAAAAAGAAGAGTAATAGGAATTAAACAGACAAGATCAGCATATGTAGAAGAGTTTATTGATGGAACCCCGGAAATTACAAGAGAAGAAGTAGAAGCAGGAAAAGATGCTATTAAAGCAGAAGTACGTAGTCATATTTATAGACCAAGGAGGAACTCATAATGTATAAAACGAGTTACATTCCAAAAACAGATATAAAAGATTTACGAGTAATTTGTGATATATATAATAGTTTTACTGCTTTTATCCCAGAATTAGAAAGATTATATGAAAACCATCCTAAAAGAGACATTGCAGAACTATTAAATAGACTATCTCACGGACAAGAACCATTATTTACTCCAAAAGATATCAAAGAATTTGCTAAACGTTTCCAAAGTGAATTACAAGTTATGAATAAGTATGGTACAGTAGGAAGCTTTTTAACAAGAAACTTTGATAATAAAAATGGAACTATAGAACAGTTTTCTCCTTTAGGGCCTTATTTGACATATCTAACAGCTCATGGTGATGAATTATATAGAATAAGAGATATTGTAAAAAAGATAGATGATTTAGGAATCAAAAATATCGTATTAGATGATAATGAAAACTTTTCTAATATAATATACCATTTAGATATAAATAGAGAATGGAATCCTCATTTTAGTTATGTTCATGGTATTGAAATAGTACCATACTATAAATCAAATATTATAAAATATCAAACAGAAGACTCTCCATACGAGATAAAATTAGGAGGGTATGACACTGGATTTATTCCAAAAAACGACTCTACAATTACAGTAACAAGCTTAGTGTTTGAACCAGCACTTTTACCAAAAAAAATTAATGCTTCCATAATTTATAATGAAGTAGTAAGAAAAAGTAAAGAAAAACAGCAAACTGTAGAACAATTTACCAATGCTGTTGACTTAGATAGTGCAACACTTGTTCTAGATTTACAACTACAAAGTCTAGAAAAAATTGTAGAAAGCATTCAAAGTCAAGGACCAGGTATGAATATTCCCATGGTAAATGCTCTTTCTGCCTTAAGAGAAGCAGCACTTGATTTGAAAACATCTAGTACAGCCTACCAAAGACAAATTTCTAAAGAATCAGATATAACACCAGAATTAATTCATTCCGAATCAAAAAAAAGAGGAAAAACTTATCTTAGAAAAATTCAAAAGAATAAAAATGACTAAAAAAGAAAATCATTAGCGATTTTCTTTTTTACTTTCTCTACGATAAACTTTTTGATAATTCTCAGATACTTCTTGATATAACCCTTTATTTGCCATATAAAACCATTCAAAATCCATAAGATAATTAGAACATTGATGATAAAACTCTACCATAGATGAAAAGTCTTGCTCTTGATTCGTAGGATAAGATCTGATTAACGTTTTTGCTAAATGATAATTAGAATGGAAATAAGTATCAAAAGAAATGTTAGTAGCATATTGATCTACATGAGAAATCCCAATAAAATCTTGAAATAATAAGCGATAAAAAGTATCTTTTTCTCCTACGCCAACAGAAGAGGAATCTAAAATATGAATACGTTTTTTATTCTTACTTCTAACAACATTGACCGTATGATTAATTTTATCAGCAATATCTTCTTGTGGAATATAACTGTCATACTGAGAGAAAATTTGCTCCACCATTTCTTGAAATTGAGAAGGCTGACTTCCTTTTCCTAAATTTAAATGAAAACACTCAAATCTAGGACGATAGACAAATAGTTGAGAGGATTGATATCCTAAAGAAGAATATACATAATTTAAAAAATCTGCTGTATGTCTACAAACACCATGTTTTCCTAGAATAACACTTCCTTCCATATCCATAGGAATATATTCATTTCGATCTAACCAAGTAAAAGCAGGTGAAAGTTCAGAAGAAAATTGATGTTGATAAGATAAAAATCCACGTTCTAACATATAAACATAAGCAGTAAATATTTTGATAGGATTATCCTCAATTTCTAAATCACGCATAAAGTCACAAAAATTTTGAACAACCTCTGTATAAATTTCTGCATTTGTATCAAGTTCTGGTGTAATATTCATATTGGCCCATTCCTCCAAGTAGAACTATTATATCACATAGACTAAGAAAAGGAAACTTGTCAAAGATTTTGGATTTTGTTATAATATGCTTGCTGACTAAGGAAGTATAACATGATAAAAAATAGAACAAATCCCTGGGAAGATAGATATGGAATAGAAATAAATGATTTATTAGCATTAACAGAAATAGTTGAGGATTTTCCAGAGTTTAGTAAAAGTTTAAAATCGTATCTAAAATATCATCCGACTGACAGGGATTTACAAAAATTACAAATTGCTTGTTTTGGAGAAAGTACTTGGTCACTAGCTGCAAACAAATTTTATAGACAAAACCAACAAACAGTAGAAAGACTAAATCAATATTCTACTGTTGCAACATTTAGAAAAAAATATTATGACAGAGAAGGAAATCCTAAAAGTAATCCAATGGAACCTTTTAACATTATGGGATTTTATAATTATTTATTAACAAATTCAGATAAAAAAGACGAAATAAGAGAAAATCTAGAAAGAATGAAAAACCTTGGAATTAGAAATATTAGACTAGATCATTATCAAGAAGAAGATACTAGACCAACTGTTTCAAAATCTTTGGTTATAAGAACATTGACAGAGCCTTTAACACTTCCTGCCTTAGACCAGATTCCAAGTGCTTTTTACCATCCTGCATATCGTAAATAAAATGAGAAATCATTTTATTTTTTTTACAAAAATATATATATTTGGTATAATGAGTCATAAGGAGTGATTTACGTGGTAACACCAAAAAGAGATGAGAGTGAAATTAACGAAGAAAAAATTGTGGACCAAATACGTTCGTTAGGAATTGATATGATTGAAAATGCTGGTAGCGGTCATCCAGGCATTGTGTTAGGAGCAGCTCCTATGATATACAGTTTATTTGCTCATCATATGAGAATAGATCCTAAAAATCCAAATTATTATAATAGGGATAGATTTGTAATGTCTTCTGGACATGGTTCAGCTTTATTATATGCCACCCTTTATATGGCAGGATATCCATTGACACTAGAAGATCTAAAAGACTTTAGAAAAGTAGATTCTAAGACTCCAGGACATCCAGAATATAAAAAGACTCCTGGAGTAGAGACCACAACAGGACCTTTAGGACAAGGCTTCGCAACTGCTGTAGGAATGGCCATTGCCGAAAGAAATCTTGCATCTATATTTAATAAAGGTAAAAAAGAAATCATTGATTGGAACACATATGTATTATGTGGAGATGGTGATTTAATGGAAGGTATCAGTTATGAAGCAGCAGCTCTAGCTGGACATTTAAAGTTAAATAAATTAATCGTATTATATGATTCTAACAATGTATGTTTAGATGGTTCAACCTCTCAATGCTTTACAGAAAACGTTGCAATGAGATTCATCTCTCAAGGATGGAATGTCATTACCGTATCAGATGGAGAAGATATTACATCTATTTCCAAAGCAATTAGTGATGCCAAAGAAGAAACGGACAAGCCAACCTTAATTGAAGTAAAAACAACAATTGGAAAATATTCTAAGTTAGAAGGAACCAATCAAGTTCATGGTGGACCTTTAGACAAAGAAGATGTATCACAAATAAAAGAAAAAATGCAAATTAGGGATATTCCATTTACTATATCCCAAATAACAATGGAAGACTTTCAAATGTTAATCAATAATCGTTGCAAAAATATCAGTGAAAAATTTGAAAAAGTTAAAGATAACTTAGAGGAACCAGAAAAGACTTTATTGCAAGATTTTATCGATGGTAAAAAAACATATGATATGAAGAGCATCATCTATGAACCACCAGCAGAAAAAGAAGAATCTCCTCGTGTAACATCAGGAAAAATCTTATCTTCAATTGTAAAATCAAATCCAAGTATTATGGGTGGAAGTGCAGATTTATTCAAACCAACCCAAACATACGTAGAAGAAGTAGGAGATTTTACTTCTGATAACTATAGTGGTAAAAATATTTTCTTTGGAGTAAGAGAACATGCCATGGGAGCAATATTAAATGGCTTAGCTTTATGTGGCTATCATCCTTATGGTTCCACATTCTTAAGCTTTAGTGACTACTTAAAACCAAGCATTAGAATGTCAGCAATGATGGATTTGCCAGTAACTTATATTTTTACTCATGATTCCATTAGTGTAGGTGCCGATGGAGCAACGCATCAACCGGTAGAACAGCTAGCATCTCTTCGTGTAACACCAAATTTAGAAGTATTTCGTCCAGCAGATGCAAACGAAGTAATTGGTACTTATCGTGCTATCTTTGAAAAGGAAAGTGGACCATCAGTCATAGCTTTATCAAGAAACACACTACCAATATTAGAAACTACAAAAATAAATGAAGTATCCAAGGGTGGATATACCGTCTTTGATCCAGAAAGAAAATTATCCGGAATCTTAATTGCTACTGGAGAAGAAGTCCATTTAGCAATAGAAGTAGCCAAAAGATTAAAAACAAAAGGAATGGATATTCGAGTAGTATCTATGCCATGTATCAAACGTTTTGAAGAACAAGACCAAGAATACATCGATAGCATCTTACCAGTAGAAGTAAGAAAAATTGTCATAGAAGCCGCATCTTCCATGTCATGGAACAGCATTGTATTCAACAAAAAATACCTAATAACGTTAGACGAATATGGCTGTAGTGGTTCAAAAGATGAAGTATACAAAAAATACGGCTTTGATGTAGATTCTTTAGAAGAAAAAGTAGAAAACTTATTAAAATAACGACAAAAATAGACTCTTACCTAAGATAGACTAATACTAGGTGATAGAATGAGAGTCTATTTTATTTTTGATATAAAAGAAGAATATATAAACTTATATCGTGGTAATGAAAGGATACTATATAACATACTAAAACAAATCTATTATTTAGACAAAGAAGAAGTAGAGTACGGATATAATTTATTTAAACAACTAATCAACCCTATCGACAAAACAAAAATGGATCGATATTTATTTTTAAAACTCCACCAAGATATTCCATATTCCAAAAGAAAAGATACTCATTACTACAATAATTTATATAAAGATGAAGTAAGTAGATTAATCGTAAAGAAAAGTTATATAAAAATAGAAGCAGAACAACTATCTTCTTCTTTCTTTCAATACTTAAATACTATCAATAAAAGATTATTTGTCTGTGAATTTAAATATCAAGACTATTTTTTCTTAGAAGAATTTGAAGAAAAAGAGACAATATAACTTGTAGAATAAGAAAATATCTAGTAAAATAATAGTAGTAAGGAGATGAAAAGATGTTACACGATATTTTAATGGTATTATTAGGATTAATTATCGGCTTAGTTATTGGAGTCGTTGTTGCTAGAAAATTAATGAAAAAATACTTAAAAGAAAATCCTCCTATTACAGAGGAAATGTTAAAAGGATTAATGATGCAAATGGGTAGAAAACCAAATCAAAAGCAAATTAATCAAATGATGAAAGCAATGCAAAAATATCAATAAGAGAAGAGAAATCTTCTTTTTATTTTGCAAAAAATAAGGTATAATAAAGAGTAGAATTGTTGGTGATGAGATGAAAAACTTTAAAGAAAAATTAGCTTTAGTTCCAACAAAACCTGGTAGTTATCAAATGAAGAATAAAGATGGAGTAATTATCTACGTTGGAAAAGCCAAAAACTTAAAAAATAGATTGAAAAGTTATTTTACTGGAACAGTAACAGGAAAGACTAGGATGTTAGTAGAAGATATTGATGATTTTGAATATATCGTAACTTCTAGTGAACTAGAAAGTTTAATCCTAGAAATTACTTTAATTAAAAAATATGATCCAAAATACAATATTTTGTTAAAGGATGACAAAACATATCCTTATATTGAACTTACCAATGAAAAATATCCTAGACTAAAAATTGTAAGAAATGCCAAAAGAAAGAAAACAAAAGATCATCTATATGGACCTTATCCCAATGTAGCAGCTGCTAGAAAAACAGTAGAAATGATTAATAGAATCTATCCATTAAGAAAGTGTGATAAATTAAAAAAAGAACTTTGTCTTTATTATCATATTAATGAATGTCTTGGATATTGTGTCAAAGAAATACCAGAAGAGACGATTAATCAAATGAAAAAAGAAATTATCTCGTTTTTAAAAGGAGATTCTAAAGAAATCGTAGAAAAAATCAAAAAAGAAATGCAAAAGGCAAGTGATGCTATGAACTATGAAAGAGCTTTAGAATTAAAAACAATGTTAGAAGATATTGATATTACCTTAAGAAAACAAAAGATTGATTTAAATAAAGGTTATCAGTTTGATTTAGTAAATTATTATAAAGATGAAAACTATTTATCTATTGAAATCTTCTTTATTAGAGATGGACTATTATTTGGTAGACACAATGAGATTATTCAAACAATGATAGATCCAGAGGAAGAAGTAACAGAATACATTATCAAGTTTTATGAAAAGTCTGGGGTTTTACCAAAAGAATTATTATTACCACCAGAATTAAATGATGAACTAATTAGTGAATATTTTAATATTAAAACATCAACTCCACAAAAAGGAAAAATTAAAAAATTATTAGATTTAGCAAAAGAAAATGCCAAAGAACAATTAGATTTACAAGAAGAAACGCTAAAGAAAGATGACAATCTTCGCCTAGAGGCAATAGAAGAGTTAAAACAACTACTTCATTTAGATCAGGTATCTAGAATGGAATCTTTCGATAACTCTCACTTATTTGGAACATTCTATGTAGGAGGAATGGTTGTATTTGAAGACTTTTTACCATTAAAAAATGAATATCGCAAATTTAAAATATCAACTGATGTAAAAGATGATTTGAGCGCTATGAAAGAAGTCTTATACAGAAGATATTTTAAAGTATTAATGGATAATCTTCAAAAACCAGACTTAATTGTTATGGATGGAGGTAAATTACAAATCAGTGTTGCAAAAGAAATCATAGATTCTTTAGGTCTACATATTCCAATTATAGGTCTAGTAAAAGATGATAATCATAGAACAAGTTATATTATGAATGATAAATATGAAATATTAGATGTTCCAAAAGACTCTAATTTATTCTTATTTTTCACAAGAATCCAAGACGAAGTACATAGATATGCAATTACTTATCACAGAAATATAAAAGCTAAGGGATTACTTTCTAGTGTATTAGATGTGGTACCAGGAGTTGGAGAAGTAAGACAAAAAGAATTATTAAAACGTTTTGGTTCTCTAAAAAAATTAAAAGAAGCAAGTGTAGAAGAATTATCAGAAGTAGTTAATAAAGATGTTGCTGAAACTTTAGCTAACTATTTAAAAGATATGTAGTATAATGAATGAGAAAGGGTGAGTATAATGAAAAGACTAAACAAAAAGGGGTTTACATTGGTTGAATTACTTGCAGTAATCACAATATTAGGAATTGTCATGGCAGTTGCAGCAGGAGCTGTTATGCTATATTTAACAAATTCTAGACAACAAGCAATGGACCAAATAGCATCAACTGCCTATGATGGTGCTGTCATGTACTGGATGGATGAGAACTTATTATTAAATGAAGGAGAAAAAAGAACGGTTGGCATTGATACGCTATATGAAGATCAAAGAATCGATATACCATCTGATCCATATAACACAACAACTACCTGTAAAGGCAATGTAACAGTATCAAATCCATCTGGATCTACTGGAGGATTAAATGACTATCAATATACAGTATATGTAGATTGTGCAGGAGACCACGATAAAACATACAAATTCCCAAAAGAATAGGAAGTGACATATGAGTAAAATACAAGTAATGGATGAAGTACTAGCCAATAAGATTGCGGCTGGAGAGGTTGTAGAAAAAACAATGAATGTCGTAAAAGAGCTAGTAGAAAATTCTATTGATGCCAAAAGTGATGAAATAAAAATAGAATTAATTGATTCAGGAGTAAAAGAAGTAAAAGTAACAGACAATGGAATAGGAATGGATAGAGAAGATGCCAAATTAGCTTTTTCTAGACATGCCACTTCCAAACTAAAAAACTTAGATGACCTATTTAATATTGAGTCATTAGGCTTTCGAGGTGAGGCTCTTCCATCCATTGCTTCTGTATCTAATGTGGAATTAAAAACTTCAAATGGAGAAGTCGGAACTTATCTAACGTTATCTGGTGGAAAAGATATGCATGTAGAAGAAAGTGATTTACAACAAGGAACCACCATCACAGTAAAAGATTTATTCTATAATACACCAGTACGATTAAAATATTTAAAAAATTTATATGTAGAACTGGCCAATATTACAGACTATGTCAACAAAATGGCACTATCTTATCCCAATATAAAATTTACTTTGATAAATAATGGAAAAGTATTACTTGATACAGACGGTAATGGAGATTTAAGAAAAGTAATCTATAAAATATACGGGGCTGAAGTAACAAAAAAAATGGTAGAAGTAGAAGCAGAAAACGATGACTATTATATTCATGGATATATCTCTTATCCAGAAATGCAAAAAAGTAATAGAAATTCTATCACTACTTTAGTAAATGGTAGAGTAATCAAAAACAATGAATTAAACAAAGTAATTACTGATGCTTATCATACTTATATACCAAAAGATAAATTTCCAATCATTGTCTTAAATATCGATGTGGATCCAATCCTAATAGATATTAATATTCATCCAACTAAAATGGATATCAAATTTTCTAAGATGGATACTCTAAAAGAATTAGTCTATGAAGAAATTACCAAACACCTAGAACAACTAACCTTAATTCCAGACATTGGAACAAGAACGGAAGAGGGCTTAAGAGAGACAACCATTCCACTATATCAAGCTTTTCATAATGAAGAAAAAGTAGAAATACCAAAACCAACTTATGAAGAACAAACATTAGATTTTACCATTGCTGATAGACCTCCACAAGAAGAAAAAGAACAACAACCAGAAGAAGTCATAGAAGATACCAAAGAAGAGTTGGAAGAAGAGGCAAAAGAACAACAAAAGATTGCTAGAATCAAACCAATGATACCGAGAGGTGTTGTCTATTTAACGTATATTATTGCTGAAAACGAAGATGGAATGTATATCATTGATCAACATGCTGCAGCAGAAAGAATTAATTATGAAAAAGTATTAAAATCACTTAGAGAGAAAAAACAACCTGTAGACTTATTAATTCCTATTAGAATTGAACTACCAAAAAATGAATATCTTATTGTAAAAACACATTTTGATATTTTAAAAGATTGTGGTTTTATTGCGGAAGAATTTGGCGACAATACCATTATTATTAGAAGTTATCCAAGCTGGATACCAGATGATATTGCTGAAGAATCTATCCGTAAAGTAATCGACATTATTGCCAGCAAAGAAAACTTTGACTTTGATCAATTTGTCTGGAGAATGGCTGCAACGATTGCCTGCAGAATGTCAATTAAAGCCAACGACTATATTTCTTATGAGGATCAAGTTTGGTTATTAGACAATCTAAGATACTGTGACAATCCATTTACTTGTCCCCATGGAAGACCAACAATTATTACATATACCAAATATGAATTAGAAAAACTATTTAAACGTGCAGAAAGTTAGGTGATAAGATGGAACCTATCATCGTAATTGTAGGACCGACCGGAGTAGGAAAGACAAAACTTAGTATTGAGCTAGCTAAAAAGTTAGATGCCAATATCATAAATGGAGACTCAGTATCCATCTATAAAAAACTAAATATTGGAAGTGCCAAACCAACACCAGAAGAACAAAAACAAGCGCCTCATTATCTAATTGATATCAAAGAACCAACCGAAGAATATAGTGTCTATGACTATCAGCAAGATGTAAGAAAACTAATAGAAGAATTTCAAAAAGAGCACAAACGAATCATTATTGTAGGAGGAACAGGTCTTTATATAAAAGCTGCTCTATATAACTATGTATTTACTAAGGGAACTACAAATAAAAACTATGAAGATTTATCTAATGAAGAAATACTAACAAGAATAAAAGAACATAATAAAGAAATTGATATTCATCCAAATAATAGAAAAAGGCTTGTTCGTATGTTAAACAAATTAGAAAATAAAGAACCTGTAACAAATGAAAAAGATAAATGTCTTTATAATATCCAAGTAATAGGTCTTACAGCCCCTAGAGACATAGTATATAACCGAATTAATCAAAGAGTTGATAAAATGCTAGAAGAAGGTTTATTAGACGAAATAAACGGATTGAAAGAGGAATACAAAGACTCAAGAGTATTAAATACTGCAATTGGTTATAAAGAATTTTATGATTACTTATTTCATAACAAAAAACTAGAAGAAGTAATAGAACAAATAAAATTAGATTCCAGACACTATGCTAAAAGACAATACACATTCTTTAATCATCAATTTCCAACAACATGGTATGAAGTAGACTTTAACAACTTTCAAAATACAATAGATAAAATTTATCAAGACATAAAAAAAGAGGCTAACTAGGCCTCTTTTAATTCGGAATAAATATCTTGATTAAATAAATGTTCTGTTTGTTCAATAGATAAAAGAGTAGGAGTATCAATCAAAAAGAAATTATGTTCTAATAAATTAGTACCATCCTCTGTAACCGGATCATCCCAAGTTAAATCCAAATGTAGCCACTCTTTATTGATATGAACGGCATTCCATACATGTTGATCACTAGATATTTTAAAACTCTTAATTCCCATCCGTTCTAAAAATAACTCCATAGCATCCGTATATCCACCACAGATACCATATCCTTGAATCAAAGGACCATAAGCCAAATCGGAATCATAAGTAGTGATATTATAATCGCTTCTTCCTTCATCATAAACACTATGTTCTATAATATAATCATGAACTCTAAGAATATTATCCCAATCACTATCTCCAGAAACAATTAATTGACGAGAAAGTTCATCTACTTTTCCCGTAATTTCTTCAATCTGTTTTTTCGTATAACTTTTATCAATATGTATCATAACTTTACCTAAAGAATCATATTGTGTTTCTACATGATTAAAACCATTAAAAGGATGTACAAAATTATTAATATGAGAAAGTAAATCTTGATTATTTGCTAACTTTTCTACATCTTTAATACAACTAGAATAAGTATCCGGACAATAAAAAGTAAAATCACTCATACCAGCATTAATCACAGTATAAAAAATATTTAATAAATCCTGTTGATTATCAGGTTCAAAATCATCTGTATTCTGAACAAAATCAAAATCATAATCTCTATAGTATTGATTCTTTTCAACTTTTATTTTATCTTCAGTAACATCTCTTAAAACAGAATAATAAAATTTCTGTAAATCTTCTTGATAATAAAACAACACTCCAATAATAATAAAGGTAACTCCCAAAATAATTAAACTCTTTTTCATAATACCTCCAGTATTTTATCTATGTTATCTTAATTTTATCCCAATTAAATTTTAAAGTAAAGAAAAAATCAATCAACGAATTGATTGATTTACATAGCATTTTTCATTTTTGTTAATCTTGATTTTAAACGTGCAGCTTTGTTTTTATGAATCTTACCACTAGCCATAGCTTTGTCAACTCTTTGGATAGCGATATTGTAATTAGTGCTAGCTGCTTCTTTGTTACCTGCTTTTACTTCTTTTTCGAATTTTTTAACTGCAGTTCTCATACTTGCTACTACTAAAGTATTTACAGTAGTCTTTTTAGCGTTTGAACGTACTCTTTTTTTAGCACTTGCTATATTTGGCATATTTTCACCTCACTTTTTATAAACACATTAATTTTACCAAATAATTCTACAAAAAGCAAATATTTTTTCTAGTTTTGTAAATATTAAAAATAGGTGATAATATGCATACAATAGATTTAAGTAAAAAAGACATAAGAACAGACTTAGTAATAGATGAAATAGAAAACTATAATAGTAAAGTAATCAAAGAGGAAAAAAGTGCCAAACTAGAAGAAGTAAAAATAGATAAAAACAATAAAACAACCAAAAAAGAAGGACTATATGAAACAATTACTTTTCAAGATATAACCGATAAAGATAATTTTAAAGAAGTAGAAAGCCTTGGTATTCAAGGATTAAAAAGATTACTAGAAGAATATAATATAAAAAAAGAAGATAGTGTTTTAGTAATAGGATTAGGAAATGCTTCCTCTACACCAGATGCTTTAGGACCAAAAACAATAGATCAAGTTTTAGTAACAAGACATTTATTTTCTATGGGAGAAGTAGAAGAAGGATATAGAAATGTCTCTTGCCTTACTCCAAGTGTAACGGGAAAAACCGGAATAGAAACCAAAGATGTAATAGAAGGAATAAAAGAAAAAGTAAATCCCAATCTTATCATTGTAATAGATGCTTTAGCATCCAACTCTCTAGATAGACTAAATAAAACAATTCAAATGACTTCATCAGGAATCGCTCCAGGAAGTGGAGTAGGAAACAATAGATTAGAAATTAGTAAAAACACATTAAATATTCCCGTAATCGCAATCGGTGTACCAACTGTAGTAGATGCAACAACAATTGTAAAAGATACCTTGCAACTTTTATTAAAACAAATTAGTTATCTTTTAAATAATAAAGATCAAGAAAAATTAAAATTAATTCCTATTCAAAATAGAAATTATCAAGATGAAACAAAAGAACTATCTCAAGAACAAAAAGAAGACGTATTAGGAATGGTAGGGCTATTAACAGAAGAAGAATTAAAATCTCTTCTTCTAGAAGTCTTATTACCAGTAAATCAAAATATGATAGTAACTCCAAAAGAAATTGACTATTTAATAGAAAAACTAGGACTATTACTAGGTAATATTATCAATAAAAGTTTACACGAACACTTTAATCCGACAAATTAAGAAATAATACTTTGTTACCATAAAAATGGTGATATTATGAAAAAGAAAAAATATATCTTCTTCATACTTTTATTTATCCTAAGTATTTATCAAACATATCAATACTTAGAAAGTAAAAATATAAATTTAAATCAAAAAGAATTTGTTCAAATATTACTGTCTCCAAACGAAGACTTATCATCATTTCAATACTTATTAAAAAAAATATTTCCAACCAAACAAGATGCTGTAAAAACACTATTAAAAAACACTTACCAAGGAAAAATGGTAGA
>USGP01000021.1 GCA_900554315.1 uncultured Mycoplasmatota bacterium | reverse complement strand
GGGAATTCGAAAGTTTAGGTAATGATGCAGATGTATTAGAAGAAGTTGGTAGTTTAAAGAAAAAAATTGAATTATGTAAGAAGAGAGTAGAGAGTGTTACAAAACAGTTAAAGGATGAGAGTATTGAAAGCCAAGCTGCTCAATCAAAACGTCATTTAATTTTTGCCAAAACAACATTTGGTTCTACTTTTTTACAAAGAGATTTAAAAGATATTCCTAGAGAATATTATGATAAAGTGCAAGCTACTTTGGAAACTTTAGAGTATGGTGATCTTGGTTCTAATACTGAAAAAGTTAGACAACTTTCGAATAATAAAAAATTATTTGGGTTATATGAAATAAAAGAATTTAAAATTCGATTAATTTATCGTGTTTTAAGTGGTGATATGGTTTATGTTATGCAAACTAGAATGAAAAAAGATAATAACTCTATGGTTGACCAAAAGGAGTTGATTAGTCGTAATAAGAATACAAATGATGAGTTTAATGAGTTGAAAACAAGAGTTCAAAATCCTGATGATAGAGAGTTGTTAATTATGGAGCATGAAGCTATTAAAGGAGATATTTTGAAAGAGTTAAGTACTTCAAAAAAAGAAAGTAAAGGTGATATAAAATGAATGATGAGATGAGAAAAATTAAAAATGCTCAGGGATTAAGGAATTTGGAACAAACACGTTTGGCTTATTCTCATGAAATTCTTGCTAGTTTAGCTGAAGATCCTACTTTGGTTGATGCTTTAACGGATGATTTGGGAATTTCTAATCAAGAACTGTTTGATAAATTAAGTGGTGTTTCTAAAGGTAATATTTCTTTTTATGATCAAGGCCTTGAATCTGTTCGGATGCTTTCTAAAAGAAGAAGTATAGGTCCTAAGACTAGATAGTAAGATGATATCTTACTTTTTTTATGGAATAAAAAGTTACTACTAATACATTTAGGGAGATTGCAATGATTAATCCCCATAATCCTATTTTTAGTAGAGAGAGTAATACTAAAAAAGTTAATCTTACTATTTGGCCTAATAGGGTGGCAGTCATACCATCTTTACTTTTCCCCATAGCATCTAAACTAGATGATAGTGGAGACTGAATATATTGAAAAAGACAAATAGGGGCTAAAAAGCGTATATAGTTTGTACCTTCGGTTGTATGGTAGATTAATTGTAATGGGATTTCTGGTAAAAATATAAAAAATATGGTTACGGGTATTCCAATTAAAAGAGAATAGTAAATGGCTTGTTTTATTTTTCTTTTGACTGATTCATAGTTTCTTTTAGCATATTCTCTAGATACTACTGGTAACAATGCTTGTGATATGGCCATTGTAAAAAATGATGGTAATAGTAATAATGGCATAGCATATCCAGATAATATTCCATATTCTGTTGTGATATATTTATTTGAGTATCCTATGGATAGAAGGGTGGTAGTTAAGAGAATTGGTTCTAGGAAATAACCGATGCTTCCAATTAATCTTCCTGTTGTATTTGGTATTCCTATAGAGAGTGATTCTTTCATGTAATCTTTTTTTGGTATTAAATCTCTTTTTTTGATTTGTACTTTTTTAGGTAAGAATATTAAAAGAATTACAATTGATGCAAATTCACTGATGGTGTTAGATAAAATAATGAAGCATACTGCATATTCTAATCCTTTTGGTAAAAAGAAAGGAATACCGATTATCATTAATGATAACCTTACGATATCTTCTACTAAATTTGAAATTACATGTGGAGCCATTCTTTCTTTGCCAAAGAAGTAACTTCTACATATGCTAGAAAGGCTTGTGAAAGGTATTACAACAGCTATTGCTAAAATTGGTAAGTAACATCTTGGATCATGAAGAAGGTTTTTAGATAATACTGGGGCAATTAATAAAATCGTAATAATTAAAATAATATTAATGATAATAGAGATGGGTAAAATGGAGAAGAATAATCTGATATTATTTTTTTTCTTTTCTGCAATTAATTTAGATAGAGCTGTTGGTAGTCCAAATTGACCTAGTCCTATAAATAGGGAAAAGGTAGGCAGGACCATCATGTATAAACCTAATCCTTCTGTTCCCATGAGTCTACTCATGACGATTTTAATAATCATACCTAATACTTTGGTTAATAGACCACCAATTAATAAGATAAAAATTGACTTTATAAATTTTTCTTTCATGGTACATTATATGTTCTTAAAAAAATTGTATTAAATGTTAAAAAAAGTATATTTATTTTTCTTTTTTGTGGTAAAATGGAATTAAAGATAATTGTTGATTGGGTGTACAAAAATGTAAATCGAACAATTGTCAAAATGTGTCAACGATTTTTGTCAAAAGATAGAAAAAAAATAGAAATTTTTGGATAGTGCTTTATTCTTTTCTAAAGGGTATGGTAGACTAGTTTTAGAGGTGGAAATAATGAACGGATTAATCGATTTTTTAACAACTGAGGAAATGATTGTGGTGTATTCACTTATTGGGATTGCATCCGTTTTAGGCTTAATTCTCTTTATTCTTGATAAAACTGCTAATAAGAGGAGACAAAGACAAAATACAAGAGAGTTACAAAAGATTGTTGATGAAAATGAAGTGGCAGTTGATTATAAAAATGAACCAGAACCAGTTTTAATTCCTATTCAAGAAGATGTAAAAGCAACTTCTGTTATGGAAAATGTTACACAAGAAAGTGAAACTACTACTGTTAATGAGGTTAAGACTGAAGAAGTAAAACCTGTCATTGTACCTGATGTTCAACCTGAAATTTTACAAGAAGAAAAAATAGAAGTTTTACCTGATGCACTAAATGTGGAAGAGACAGTTGTTGAAAGTGAAGAAAAGAATGTTATTAAGCCTGTAGAAAAAGTTGAAGAATTACAATATACTAGTATTGAACCTGATCCAACAGAAGCACAAGCAGAGTTGATGAGGTTAACAGAAACGTTGGAAAAAGCAGAAGAGGAAGTTAAAAATATTGATTTAACTGCTTTTGAAGAAGAACAAGAACAAAATGCTATTATTAGTATGGATGAGTTGATGACTCGTGGTAGAGCTATGTATGAAAGTGGTGAACTTGATAAGCTTGAAGATGAGGGAGATGAACCAATTAGCCTACAAGATTTAGAAGCTAGAATGAATGCTAATAAGGAATCAGAAGTCGTTGCAGTAGCAGTTGAAGAAGTTCGTGATCCTGTTATTGAATCTGTTGTATCAGAGCAACCTAAACAAATGGTTCTTGATGATTTTCAAACTGTTCAGGTTGATACTCCTAAAGTAGAAGTTTCTCCTATGGATGTGAAAAAGTCTGCTTATTCTGAACATAAGAAATTTAAAAGCAGTCCGGTTATTTCTCCAGTATTTGGTATTGAAAAGCCAGTTGTTAATAATAGTTCTGATCTTGAACTTGAAAACACTGCTAATTACGAGAAATTGGATGAAGAAATTAGAAAGACAAATGAATTTTTAATGACTTTAAAAGAATTACAGAAAAAGTTAGATTAAGCTCTTTGGAGCTTTTTTTCTTGGTTGTAAAATCATTGAATATATGGTATAATTTGTACACAATGTGAGGTGTGGTATATGAAAAAGAATCCTCTAGATATTGTCATTATTATTTTATTAGTTATTATTATCGTTTTACTTATTATTTTGATTTGGCCAAAAGAAGAACAGACTGCTAGTAAAAAAGAAAGTAATACTAGTGAAAATGTCAAAAAAACTGACCAGAAGGAAAGTTCTAGTGAGAGTACTTCATTTAGTTCTACTGATACTAGTGATACGTTGTTTACAGATACTAGTAAAGCTAGTAATGAGAATGAAGTTGTGACCTATGTAGAAGAGGTTGAAAAAGAAGTAGAAACTTTAGCGGCTTCTGATGGTGATGATAAAAGTGTGAAAGAAAAATTAGAGGATACTTTTATTACTTTGACGGATTTTATTTTTTATGATGGAACAATTAAAGGGGTTACTTTTCAAGAGTTAACTGATAGTGCTAAAGAAAAAGTACTTGATCTTTATGAAAAAATTGATTCTACCATTGAGAGTAAATTTCCTAATTATAAAGAAAATATTAAGTCCACTGCAAAGAAAAGCTATACTACAGTCGTTACAAAAGCAAAAGAATTAAAAGAAAATATTGTTTCGAAGTATAAAGATTATGTAGGGGAAGATCAGTATAATAATACTGTAGATACCTTTGAAGAAGATAAAAATAGATTTCAAGATGCTTATTCTCCTTATGTGGAAAAAGGAAAAGAAGTTGGAACGAAAGCTATTGAAAAAGGTAAAGAAGTTATTCATAGTGCCATTGGAAAATTAGATTCGTGGTATCAGGATTATAAAGAAAGTAGGGAGTAAATTGCGTACAGTTGGAATTTTAACATTGGGATGTAAAGTAAATACTTATGAGAGTGAATATATTATTGATCAGTTGAAAGAGCATGGTTATGAAATTAGAAATTTTGATGATATTTGTGATGTCTATATTATTAATACATGTACTGTAACTAATACGAGCGATATTAAATCTAGAAAGATGATTCGTAAAGCAATTCGTAAGAATCCAGATGCTTGTGTTGTTGCGATGGGATGTTTTATTGAAGCAAATAAAGATTTTTCAATTCCAGGATTAGATATTGTTATTGGTAATAGAGATAAGTCTAAAATCATTGAACTTTTGGACGAATGGTTTTCTAAAAGAGAAGATATTCGTCGTTTATATCAAGAGTTGCCTAGAAAATTTGAGGATATGTATATTAATGAGTTTCCAGGTAGAACCAGGGCTTTTGTCAAAATTCAAGATGGTTGTGAGAATTTTTGTTCTTATTGTATTATTCCTTATGTTCGTGGAAAATGTCGTAGTAAGGATCCAGATGTTGTAGTAAAAGAGATTACAGATTTGGTTCATCATGGTTATCAGGAAGTTGTTTTGACTGGTATTCATACAGGTAATTATGGTGTTGACTTGGATACTAGTTTTGCTGATTTATTACGTAGAATTGTTAAAATTGATGGTCTTCGTCGTTTACGTATTTCTTCTATTGAAGTAACAGAGTTAACTGAGGATGTATTACAAGTGATGAAGGAGAATCTTGTTATTGTCAATCATATGCATATTCCTTTACAAGCTGGTAGCAATCATGTTTTGAAACTTATGAATCGTAAATATGATTTGGATTATTATTTTAAAAAGATTAGAGAAATTCGTGCTATTCGACCAGATATGGCTATTACTACTGATGTTATTGTAGGTTTCCCTGGAGAAAGTGAAGAGGATTTTCAAGAGACAATAGAAACTTGTAAAAAAGTTGGATTTGCCAAAATTCATGTCTTTCCTTATAGTGAAAGAAAAGGTACGAAGGCTATGGAGTTACCTAATCATATTGATGCTAATATCAAAAAGGAACGTGCTAGAAGACTTTTGGCAGTATCAAAAGAATTAGAATTATCTTATTTTAAAACTTTTATTGGTAAAGATGTTGAAGTATTAGTAGAAGAAGTAAAAGACGGTAAGAGTTTTGGACATACCGATACTTATTTACATGTAGAAATTGAGAAAGAACTTTCTCATAACACTTTTGTTACAGCTAAGATTAAGGATGTTTCTTATCCTTATTGTATTGGAGAAGTAGATTTGTTACAATAAAAATAGAAATGGAGTAAATAGTATGGATAATTTTATGTTTCAAAAACTTATGAATGTTAAAAAAGAAGATGTAAAAGAAGTACCAAAGGAAGATAATTCTTTAGAAGAGTCTAATGTGAATGAATTAGCTTTTCATGGAGTGGAAGTATTAGATGTTTCTAATGATGATGAAAAGCAATTTAAAGAGAAGCGACAAGAAGAAAGTGAGGGGTATTCTGCTAGAAAGAATCAGGAATAAAATTCAGGAGGAACTATGGAATATAAACAAAAAATTAGTATAAGTGTAGATGATTTGAATTTATTATTATCTTTTTATGATGACTTAGAAGAATTTAATCAAGGGTTAGAACGTATTTGTAAAAAGCATCGTAAGAAAGATGTTGGTAAACTATTGGAATCTTTAGTTTTGGGAAAGAAAACTTTTATGATGCCAAACGATGTGAAAGAGTTTTATGAAGAGCATCAAGATTTTTTTCAAGCGGTTAAAGATATACGACAACGATCTCCATATTATTTGGAAGGAGATCCTCTAATTTATCCTTTTTTGATTACTTATTACGATATCCCTGGAAATGGGCATTTAAAAACAAATTATTCTTTTGGAACTTTTTATCAATATTTACAAGATCACGATGGAGAAATTCCAAAAGCGTTGTTGTTAGTGGATAAATTAAAAGAGTTGCATATCTCTGATGTTATTTTGGATGAAGATGCGGACTTTACTGAGGAAGTATACAATACTAGTTTTTTGTGGGGTGATGAGATTGTTCTTTTGGACAATATGGAAACTTTACCAAACTATAATGAAGGTGTTGCTTCTTATCATTCAACTTATTCTAAATATAAAATCACTAGACCATATGATGAAAGTGTATGGTATCATAAGAATGATAGAAAAATTATTTTAACACAGTTGGCAATAGATTCTGATACTTTACCAAGTAGTTTGGAAGATGATGATTTGAAAGTGTTATTTTCTAATCTGAAAGAGGAATCTATGGCAATAAATCAGGCTGTTCGACAGTCTGCAGTTTTGTATTCAGCAACAAAAGATTATGAGACAGAGTTTGGTTATTTAGGTAATCGATTAAAATCTCTATCTTCTGCAGATATTGCTCCTGAATTACAACAGGCATTATCTTTTGGAGAACAAGCTTTAAATATTTTACGAGAGCAACAACAAGTTTTTGATCAACAATTGATGGAAAACTATCCAGAATTATCTGGGGAACAATTGGAGAAACAAAAGAAGTCATATCGAAGAAAAGTATTGGATAGTAGAATCGATTGGGATTAAAGGAGGATATTATGGATATCTATATCAAGGGACATTATCAAAGAAGTATCTATCAAAATAGTAATGGATATCATATTGGACTTTTTAAAGTAAAAGAAACTAATAGTGAAGAGTTGACACCATTTTTGGATAAGACGATTACTTTTACTGGATATTTTCATGAACTTAATGATATGGATACCTATCTTTTTTTTGGCAAAATGGTAGAACATCCTAAATATGGAACTCAGTTTAGTGTTACTAGTTATGAGAGATGTAAACCAGAAGAAAAAGATGCGATTGTTGAATTTTTAACGAGCGGACTCTTTAAAGGAATCGGTGAAAAGAAGGCTAAAAGTATTGTCGAGGTTTTAGGAAAAGATACGTTGTCTATTATTTTGGAACATCCTGATAATTTAATCTTAATTCCAGGTATTACAAAGAAAAATATAGATATTTTACATAATAAATTAAAAGAATATGAGTCTAGTTATGAAACAGTTTTATACTTATCTAATTTAGGTTTTTCTACGAAAGATTCTATGCTTGTATATAATTATTATAAGGATAGAGTAAAAGAAATTATTCACGACGACATTTATCAGTTAGAATATAGTATTTATGAACTTAGTTTTAAAAAGATTGATTCTATTGCTTTAAAAAATGGAGTTTCGAAAGACAGTTTCATCCGTATTAAAGCTGCTATTTTATATATTATGGAAGAAGTTAGTAATGCTTATGGACATAGTTATTTCTTTTATGATGAGATTTTTGGGTATTTACCTAGAGTTTTATTAACTTCTATTTCTGAAAGTTCTTATCAAGAGGCTATGAATTCGTTAATTATAGATATGAAAGTTATTCAAAAAGATGAGAAGTATTATTTAAAGGATATGTATGAAGCTGAGTGCTTGATTGTAAAACGTTTTCGTTTACTTGCTCATAAAGAAGAAGAGGAGTTTCCTAATTTAGAGGAACATTTTTCAGAAATGGAAGACATTTTTGGTATTTCTTATAATGAAGTACAAAAACAAGCTATCTTAGAGAGTGTTAAAAAGAATTTTTTAGTGATTACTGGTGGACCAGGAACTGGTAAGACTACAATTATGAAGGGAATTATTGAATTATATAAAGATGTTCATAAATTGTCTTATGAAAAACTAGCTGATCAAGTTGCTTTACTTGCACCTACTGGTAGAGCTGCAAAAAGAATGAGTGATGCAACTTTGATGCCAGCATCTACCATTCATAGTTTTTTGAAATGGCAAAAAGATTCAAATAAATTTCAAGTAAATGAGTATCATAAAAGTAAAGTTAATCTAGTTATTATTGATGAAGCTAGTATGATTGATACTTTATTGATGGCTAGTTTATTGCGAGGAATTTCAGCTAATTGCAAAATTATTATGGTTGGTGATAGTTATCAGTTACCATCTGTTGGTCCTGGTCAATTACTTCATGATGTGATTGCTAGCGGAAAACTTCCAGTTATTGAATTGAAGGAATTATATCGTCAAGGAAAAGATTCTAATATTTTAACCTTGGCTTACGATATTCGTAATGGATGTGTAGAAGATGATGTTTTTAATCAAGATGAAGATTTAACTTTTATTGAGTGTCAGGATGATCAAGTTATTTCTAGTTTGATGGATGTTTCTTCTACCTTTAAAGATTTGTCTTATAAAGAATTTCAAATACTTGCTCCTATGTATAAAGGACGCTATGGGATTGATATTATTAATAATCAATTACAAACAATCTTTAATCCTAAAGATGCTAGTAAAAAAGAAGTGGTTGTAGGTGATGTGATTTTTCGTGAGGGAGATAAGGTAATCGAACTTACGAATATGCCAGAAGAAAATATTTTTAATGGTGATATTGGTATTATTAGTCAAATTATTACTAGTCCTGCTAAAAAAATTATTGTTGATTTTGATGGGAATGAAGTTACCTTTACGGCTGCGAATTTTAATAAATTTCGACTTGCTTATGCCATTTCTATTCATAAATCACAAGGTAGTGAGTTTGATGTTGTTGTTATGCCTTTGGTACAAGGTTATAGAAAAATGCTTTATCGTAAACTTGTTTATACTGGTATTACTAGAAGTAAAAAAATGTTATATTTAATTGGTGATAAAAAGGCCTTAAAGCAAGCGGTTTCTAATACTTCTTCTGATGTTCGTAGAACGACAATTCAAGAATTTTTAGAAAATGGTATAAAATAAATTGTTTTATCTCATAATAAAAATGAGGTGAAAAACATGGAAAAGAAAACAATGAATAAAATGATGTGGGCTGCTATTTTAGGTGGCATGGGAGTTGCTGGCTATATGTACATGAAAAAGAATCCTAATGCTATGTCTAATATGAAGGAAATGGCTAAAAATGCAGCTAAAAAAACTTATGAGAAGTTAGAAGATATTGACTAGGAAACTGGTCAATTTTTTTGTATAATTATAATAAAAAAGGAATTCTCTTTTTTGGTGATAAGCGTAGCTGAATAAGAGATTGTGTGTTTTTGATTTTTAGGGTAAACTTTTAGTAGTTATTTTTCATAATGAATATGAATTGGGTGATGTATGATGGATTTAGAGAAAGTTGGAAATTTTATTGCTAGTCTTCGAAAAGAAAAAGGATGGACTCAGGAAAAGCTGGGAGAGGCTCTAGGTGTTTCTTCTAAGACTGTTTCAAAATGGGAACGAGGTGTTAATGCTCCTGATATTTTTTTACTTAATTCTTTAAGTTCTATTTTGGAAGTTGATTTAGAAGAGCTTTTAAATGGAGAAAAGAAAGAGAATAAGACTATTAGTAAAAATAGCAAGAGGTTTATTTTTAAAATTGCGGTAGGTTTTCTTTTTCTTGTTTTATTATCTTTTCCAATTTTATTTACAATTTTTAATTATAATAGTGTTCAAATTTATCGTATTGAAAGTAAGACTGATAAATATTTTGTTGATGGTTTTGCTATGTTTAATCGGGCACGTAATTTAATATTGATTCATAATATTGATTTAATGGATTCTACTATTGGAACTGTTGAGGAAGATAAAATAAAAACACTTCAAGTTTCGTTTGTTAGTGGTGATAAAACGATTTCTTCTTTCCAATTTGATTCTAGTGATTCTTCTAGGCTTCAACCATTTCATTTTTATTTATTAAATCGAGTTTATTATGTTGATGCTATAGTTGAAAATGTACCTAATGCAATTGAGATTTGCGATTTGGCTCAAATGAAAATTCATATAGAGTATATCAATCAAGAAGATAAACAGAAAGAAATAGAGATTCCTTTAAAAATTACTAAGGAGTATGCTAATACTAAGTTGTGGGGTGACTTATGAAAAGAAAAATAATATTATTGATTGGTGTTCTTTTTATTGTGATTGGTGGAGTTATCTTGTATTTTCGGTTAACGGATGATAATATTCCAACAGAGCGAGAAAAAAGGCTTGGCACTGTTGGGGCTTTTGTTAATGTTCCAGAAAATCCCGAAATGGGTAGGGTTGATAGTCAGAATCCTGTTTACTGGCATAATCGAGATTATGCTTTTTTTCAGGGAGATGTTTCGGAAGGTTATGTTTCTTATCTTGTTGAGAGAACAGGTGCTACTGAGCATAAATTTGAAGATGAAAGTATGAATTGGACTTATGAAACGTATGAGGTACGTTTTATGATTTATCGCAGTAATTATAAAGATATTCATTATGTAATGGGATATCAAGATGCTTTTTATACTTTTAAAGATTCTTTGATTACTAGGTATGATTTAAAGAGTGAAAAAATTAAGAAAAGAAGAATAAAAGTAAGTGAAGTTTTAGGTGTTTCTAACCAATCTATTTATATTAGAAATATAGATGGATATTTTAAGGTGTCTTTGGATTTAAAAGATAAGAAATTCATTTCTAAGGGTAAGTTACCAAGCAAGTATAAGGTTAAAGCAGTAGAGTATTCTTTTGAAGTGGAGAAGCAAGTATAAGAATAGGTATAATTTATAATTATTCGATTATATGGAATTAAGGAAATTTATTTATGTTTGTTATATGAACATTCATCGAGTCTGTTTCTTTTACTATTTATATTAGAGTAGATGTTCATTTGGAGAAGTTTGAAATAATGGATGGGAATTATTTCTTATTATTAGTAATTATGTCAAATAAAGTAAAGTTTTCTTTGAAAAACTTTACTTTTTTGTTATAATAAGTAGTAGTTAGATATTAGGAGTGATAATAAATGGCATTAAAATATGATGAGTCATCGATTAAGATTTTGGAAGGACTTGAAGCAGTTAGAAAAAGACCTGGTATGTATATAGGCTCTACTGATAAGAGAGGACTTCACCATCTAGTGTGGGAAATTGTAGATAATGCTATTGATGAAGCAATTAATGGGTTTGGTGACTATATTAAAATTATTTTACATAGTGATAAATCTGTCAGTATTGAAGATCATGGACGTGGTATTCCTACTGGTATGCATGCTTCTGGTAAATCTACTCCAGAAGTTATTTTTACGGTTTTGCATGCTGGAGGTAAGTTTGAAGAATCTGGTTATAAAGTATCAGGAGGACTACATGGTGTAGGTGCTAGTGTTGTTAATGCGTTATCGAAATGGATGGAGGTAACGATTAAACATGATAAGGGCGAGTACTATATTCGTTTTGAAAATGGGGGACATGTTGCGACTCCATTAAAGAAGATTGGTACGACGAACAAGACGGGTACTACTGTTCGTTTTTTGCCAGATGATGAGATTTTTTCTACGACTAATTTTTCTTATACAACAATTTGTGAAAGAATGCAGGAGTCTGCGTTCTTATTAAAGGGTATTACGATTGAAGTTATCGATGAAGAAGATGAGCGTAGTAGTAAGTTTCATTATGAACGTGGTATTGAAGAGTTTGTTGAAGATATGAATAAAGGTAAAAATGTCTTACATAAAGTGTTATCTATTACTGGAGTAAGAGATAAGATGGAAGTAGATGTTGCTTTACAATATACAGATACGTATAATGAGACAATTGTCAGTTTTGTTAATAATGTTAAAACAATTGATGGTGGTACTCATGAAGTAGGATTTAAGACGGCTTTGACACGTGTATTTAATGATTATGCTAAGAGTAATGGATTTATTAAGGGTAAAGATAAACCTCTTGAAGGTAGTGATGTTCGTGAAGGACTTACTGCTGTTATTAACTTGAAAATACCAGAAGATATTTTACAGTTTGAAGGTCAGACAAAAGGAAAACTTGGTACTCCTGCGGCTAGAGTTGCTGTTGAAAATATTGTGACAGAACAGATGAGGGTGTTCTTAGAGGAAAATAAGTCAATTGCAACAGAAATTATTAATAAGAGTTTACGTAGTAAAGTGGCAAGAGAAGCTGCTCGTAAAGCAAGAGAAGCTGCTCGTAAGGGAACTGGTAAGAAGAAAGAAGAAAGAAGTCTCTCTGGAAAGCTTGCTCCTGCTCAAAGTAAGGATAAGTCAAAAAAAGAATTGTTCTTAGTCGAGGGAGATTCTGCAGGTGGTTCTGCAAAACAAGCTAGAGATAGAAAGTATCAGGCGATTCTTCCTTTGCGTGGTAAAGTTTTAAATACAGAAAAAACAAAAGAAGAAGATATTTTAAAAAATGAAGAAATTAATACTATGATTTATACAATTGGTGCTGGATATGGCTCTAATTTTGATATTCATGATTGTGAATATAACAAAGTTATTATCATGAGCGATGCGGACGAAGACGGTGGTCATATCCAATGTTTGTTGCTTACTTTTTTCTATCGTTATATGAAACCTCTTATTGAAGACGGAAGATTGTTTGTAGCATTACCTCCACTTTTTAAGATTCAGTCTGGTAAGAATATTGAGTATGCTTATACAATTGAAGAAATGAAAGAAAAATCTAAAGGTAAAAAGTGTGAAATACAAAGATATAAAGGTCTTGGTGAAATGAATGCGGATCAGTTAGGTGAAACTACAATGCATCCAGGAAGCCGTACTTTGATTCGTGTTAATATTGAAGATGCACAGTTAGCTGAAAAGCGTGTATCCGTTCTTATGGGAGATGAGGTTGCTCCTCGTAAGGAATGGATTGATGAGAACGTTGAATTTACTTTGGAAGATGAATATAAAATATAATTTGAGAAAGTGTTGTTATTGTGAGTGTTGAGAAGAGTTTTCAAAAGATGAATTTCTTTTTAGGGGTTTTTCCTGAATGTGAAGAAAATTCTTCACTTTCAAGTTATCAACGAATGATGAGGGAAAATAAGGTTTTATGCTGTCCTTTTGATGACGTTAGTGGATTAACTGTTTTAGAAATTTTACAAACTCTTCCTGATGGATGTGAAGAATTTGCGATTTTTCCAATTACAACATATTTAGACAGTTCTAGTTTTGAGACAACTAGTATTGTTTCTTATAATTTTATGTTTTTATTTCAAAAACAAGCATTATCGGATTATGTAAGAAATTCTAATATTTCTTCTTTAATGGAGTCTTTGATTCGCCGTGGTAGTTCTAAATTTTCTATTGAACAGAGTAATATGGCTCGTACATTTAAGAATCGATATGGACAAAAATCAGGATATGCTTTTAAGCGATAATTTATGGGTAATATAATTTGAAAGTAGTGATAATATGGCAAAGAAAAAAAATGAAACGCAAGAGGTAATAGAGAAAATATTTGATTATACTTTGGAAGATATCATGGGTGAGAGATTTGGTAGTTATTCTAAGTATATTATTCAAGAACGTGCAATTCCAGATGCTAGGGATGGATTAAAACCAGTTCAACGTCGTATTTTGTATTCTATGCATAAGGAGAAAAATACCTATGATAAACCTTATCGTAAGAGTGCAAAAACAGTAGGAGATGTTATTGGTAATTATCATCCACATGGTGATACTTCTATTTATGATGCAATGGTTCGTATGAGTCAGCCTTGGAAAACTAGACTTCCTTATATTGATATGCATGGTAATAATGGATCTATTGATGGAGATAGTCCTGCTGCTTATCGTTATACAGAAGCTCGCCTTTCTAAGATTAGTAATGAAATGCTTCGTGACATTGATAAAGATACAGTAGAATTTGCTCCTAACTTTGATGATACTACAATGGAACCTACTGTTTTACCGGCACGTTTTCCGGCACTTCTTGTTTATGGAGCAATGGGTATTTCAGCAGGATATGCTACGAATATTCCACCTCATAATTTATCAGAAACAATTCAAGCCATTTTTGCGGTAATGGATGATCCGGATATTACAGTTCCTCAATTAATGGAAGTAATTAAAGGACCAGACTTCCCTACTGGAGGAATCATTTTGGGTCGTAAAGGTATTCGTCAAGCATTTGAAACAGGACGTGGATCCATTATGATTCGTTCTAAGTATCGTGTTGAAGAATTATCAAACGGAAAGAAACAGATTATTTTCTATGAAATTCCTTATCAGGTCAATAAGGCAAACTTAATTACTAAAATGGCTTCTTTAATTCGTGATAAAGCAATTCAAGGTGTTACTTATTTAAACGATGAAAGTAACCGTGAAGGTATTCGTATTGTAATGGAGCTAAAGAAGGATGCGCAGGAAGAAGTAATTTTAAATCAGTTGTTTAGATTAACACCACTTCAAACTTCATTTGGTATCAATATGTTGGCACTTGAAAATGGTCGTCCTAAACAATTGCCTTTAAAAGATATTATTCATGATTATATTGATCATCAGGTTGATGTAGTTGTAAGAAAAACACAGTTTGAGTTAAAGAAAGCACAAGATCGTGCACATATCTTAGAAGGTTTACGAATTGCGATGGATCATATCGATGAAGTTATTCATATGATTCGTAGTTCTAAAAAAGATGAGGCCGGTTTATCTCAAGATTTATGTGATGCGTTTGGATTGAGCATGATTCAAGCTAAAGCTATCTTGGCAATGCAGTTAAGAAGATTATCTGGATTGGAACGAGATAAGATTGAAAATGAATATCAACAATTATTATTGACGATTGAAGATTTGAAGGATATCTTGGCAAATCATGATCGTGTTCTTCAAATCATTCGTGATGATTTAACTGAAATTGATCAGAAATATGGTGATGAAAGAAGAACTGAAATTAGTGATGCTTCTGTTGATATGGAAGATGAAGACTTAATTCCAGTGGAAGATGTAATTATCACATTAACTGAGTCTGGATATATTAAGCGTCAGCTTGTAGATACATATCGTGCTCAAAATCGCGGTGGTCGTGGAATCAAATCATTGACATTAAATGAAGAGGATTCTATCGATACTATGATTTCGATGTCGACACATGATTTCTTGTTGTTGTTTACAGATAAGGGTCGTGTATATCGATTAAAAGGATACAATGTTCCAAGTGGATCTAGAACATCTAAAGGTATTCCAATTGTGAATTTAATGACTTTGGAAAAAGGTGAAAAAGTTAATGTTCTTGTAGCTGTTCCTAAGGATGATGAAAGTGAAACATTATTATTCGTTACAAAGAATGGTATTGTGAAACGTACATCTGTATCTGAATTTGAAAATATCAATCGTAATGGTAAGATTGCGATTAGTTTAAAACCAGATGATGAATTGCGTTTTGTGAAATTAACTACAGGACAAGATGAAGTAATTATCTCTGGATCAAATGGTAAAGCTGTTCGATTCAATGAAGATCAAGTTCGTATCATGGGACGTAGTGCAAGTGGTGTATTAGGATTCAATTGTGATGGCAGTGAAGTTGTAGGTGCTGCACTATCAAGTGAAGGAGACACAGTTCTTGTTGTTTCTGAAAATGGATATGGTAAGCGTAGTAAGTTCGAAGATTATCGTTTGACTTCTCGTGGTAAAAAAGGTGTTAGCACAATTAATATCACAGAAAAGACAGGTAAGCTAATGTGTATGCGTGCGGTTACTGGTAAAGAAGATGCGATGATTGTTGCGAGTGATGGAATCATGATCCGTGTAGCTTTAGAGAATGTAGGAATCTACGGAAGAAATACGCAAGGTGTAAGATTGATCAACTTAAATGGAGATGCGAAAGTAACGCGTATGACATTGGTAGATCATGAAGAGCCTGAAGCAGAATCAGAAGAAAACACAGAAGAATAAAGCATGCAAGGAGTAAAATTATGATTTTACTCCTTTTTCATATGATAAATCAGATAGAAATAATCCAAATATATAATGTAGACAAAAAAAGAGTGAAAAATGTAAATATAATAGATATGCAAATTCTCACTGTTTGCGTTGAAAAATAATCAGTGGAATGAATAAGTCGCAAATATAATCTGCAATTTTGATGTATACAAAATGGAAAGTTGTAGACAAGATAGAACTGTAGATATAATTGCTTTCGTATATATGATCTTTGTCGCTGCATGTATTTATATTTCTGGTCATGAAAATATTATAGGTTCTTTATGTACTGTAGCTGTTTTTGTGATATCTGTAATTGGCTTATAATTATTTGTATTATACAGAAACATCAAAACGAATTTTTGCCTTCTTTTCTCTACTAGGCTTACTATTATTCATTTAGTTTTACTGTTTATAGGAATGGATTACAGATGGATTTCTTATATTTTGATACTTTATATCGTCGTAACATTAAATATGATTTGTAGATAAGTAGAATCATATGATAAATCCGATTTAATGTGGCTATTTCACAGAATAAGCGGTTGACTTTAGCTTTGTATTAATGGTATAAATGTGTTGAAAACAAAGATAAGGATAAGTAGATTATTCCATATATTAATTAGAGACAGTATGGCTGGTGAAAATACTGATATGAATAATTGAATAGCACCTTAGAGTGATTGAATGAAATTAGTAGTTTGATCCGGTACATACCGTTATCATGTTAAGAGATCGTATATGTATATATATGGTAAAAAGGGTGGCAACGCGAGACATCGTCCCTTTATGGGTGCGAGTGTCTCTTTTTTTATGCAGAGGAGGATATCATGTTAGATATGAAATTTGTCCGTGAAAATCCGGACGCCGTCAAGGAAAACATCAAGAAGAAGTTCCAGGACGCAAAGCTTCCGCTGGTGGACGAGGTCATCGAGAAGGATGCC
>USGP01000020.1 GCA_900554315.1 uncultured Mycoplasmatota bacterium | reverse complement strand
TTTTATTTTTTGCTAAAAAAGGATCAGCAAAATCTAAAATAGCATTATTGACACGATTAGCATCATCGCTATCAATATTAATATAAGGTATCTCACTTGTCATATTTTGACTATTAACAGAAGAATCAACCGTATATACCAAATATTGTGAAGAATCCTGTTTAATATAATTATAATTACTATAATAATTCTTATATAAATAATAAGCAACTAATGAAATAATAAGAACAGCAACCCCTACCCAAACAATAATTTTTTTCCATTCTAAACGAAGATGAGAAAATGGATTTCTTTTTGGCCTCATAGGCTTTAGTTCTCTAATTTTATAATTTTTTTCTGGTGCTACTCCAAACATAATACCTCCTAATTTACTCCGTTAATACGCATAATACCTAAAATAGACCGATATTTATAAGATGGAGAAATCTTAACACCATCAGTAGGATTAGAAGCGTGAATGATTTCTTCACCATTACCTGTTAAAATAGCCACGTGTCCATCATACATCACAACATCCCCAGCTTTAATATTACCATCACGAACTAAAGTGTATGAACTAGTATCCGCCCACTGAGAATAAGTAGTACGAGTCAAATGGATTCCAAAATGATTAAATACACCTTGAACAAAACCACTACAATCAGTTCCTGTATACGGAAGTTCTCCATTCCAAGTACCTCCCCATACATAAGGTTTTCCTAAAAATTGCCTTGCATATTCAACGATAGCCCTACCTGTAGCACTTCCCGCACCAGCTCCACCACTGCCTTCTGAAACTTCTGGAGTATCATACTCACTTGCAGATACAATAAAGCTCTGTGGTTTCTTATCCGTAGTAGCAACATAAACACTATTTTCTCTCTTTAAAACTTCACGTGTAATACTAGCAGTATCCCAACATGCCCCTAATTGAAATGTTTCAATATCATCAGGAACCATGCCCATAGCTAAATTCACAAAAAAAGGTACAAAAAAGCAAAGAAGAGCTGCGATAAATTTGTTTAACAAACTCTTTTTCTTCTTATCATCATCAGGATTAACCAACAATTGTGTAAATTGAATCGCCAAAGCAACCATCAAAATAATAGGAACCACCATTTGAATCAAATCTAAAATCTGTTTCAATACATCTAATATGGTCAATAACCCATAATCTGTACAACACGTTCCCAGTGCTTGACTACAATTCAATATTTGAAAATAAGAATTCATAATCTCACCCCACTACTACTTTCTTGTACTTACTGAAATGCCATCTCCTATATCATAAAATTCTGTATGATAAACCGAATTGGTTTTTAAAAAAGTAATATAATCTTTTATTTTACGTACTAAACCACGTAAATTCTTGCTCTTAATTTCTTCTTCTTTTTTCTCTACCAAACCATGAAATTTTAAATTATCTGTAATAATAGCCCCACCAGGTGCTAAATTACCTTCAAACATTTCAAAAAATCTAGTATTCTGAGCTTTAGCAGCATCAATAAAAATTAAATCAAAAGAATCATCCAGCTTTACTTCTAAAGCATCATGAAAAATCAAAGTAATTCTATCTTCCAAGCCCAATGCTTTTACATTTTTTAATGCCTCCATATAACGAGCTTCATCACGTTCAATAGTCGTAATCTTAACATTAGGATCAACTAATGCCATTTTAATTGCTGAATAACCAATAGCGGTACCTATTTCCAAAATATTAGTTACGTGTTTTTTTAAAATAAAAGTTGTTAAAAAATCGATACCATCATCTGCCATAATAGGCACATTATTTTTTTCAGCATACTCTTTCATTTGACGTATCAACACATGTTGATCTACCATATCCAATCACCTGCATCTTTAATTTCTTGTACTTTCTGTTCATGATCTGCTAAAGTCGTAGAATAATATATATTTCCATTCCTATCAGCTACAAAATATAAATAATCACTTGGAGTTGGTTCAATACTTGCCTCTAAACTAGATAAAGTAGGATTACAAATAGGACCAATTGGCATTCTGCCTCCCATATTAGAAGCTCTAGTATTATAAGGATTAATTGTAGCAAACTGTTCTGTCGTTAAATCACTTGTCATTGGATATTGTAACGCATAATAAGTAGTAACATCACTACCTAAATTCATATTTGCTGCAATACGGTTCTCAAAAATACCAGCAATCATTTTACGATTTTCAGTATTAGTTCCTTCAAGTTCTACCATAGAAGCCATAGTAATATAATAATGAACATTACCTTCTATCTGACTTCGATATGGATCTAACTCTTTCTCCATTTCATCAAGCATCTTCTCAACGATAGTAGAGACACTAACATCTCTATTTTCAAACTCATAAGTATCAGGAGCTAAATATCCTTCTAAAGGATAATAAATGCCCTCTTGTAAAATATCATCAGTTAAGAACCAATACTTCTCCTTTAACTTATCAATAAACTCTCTATCATTTAAAGTTGTTAATACTTCTGACTTCGTATTATTAGTATTAGCTGCAATATCGTCCGCATAATCTGTAATTCTTTCACCCTCTTTAAAGGTAATTTTAACAGCATTCGGATTATAAGTACTACCAGAAGAAAGCTCATCAATAATATCTTCCATATTCATATCTTGACTAAATCGATAAGTAGATGCTTGAAGATACAAGTCTCCTTTTGTCTTTACTACAAATGTAAATAAAATTTCACTACGAATCAAATCATTATCTTTTAATAATTTGGCAATACCAGAAACGCCAGTACCACTTGGAACAACAATTTCTATTTTTTCATGGCTATTCTTATCTACAGGACTAGCCAAAAATAAATATACTGCCGCCAATAATATCAAAAGAGAACCAGTCATAATCAAAAAAATCAATAGTGGTTTCGGTTTTCTTCTCTTCACTACCATAAATACCCCTCCAGAAAAATAAAGAGCTATTGCTCATTATCCTGTTTATTATTCTGTTGTTTTCTAACTTCTTCTTGTAATGTTTCAAGAATTGTTTCAATTACTTTCCACTCTTTATCAGTTTCTATTGGCTCTAATCTACTACTAGGATTATTAGGATCATAAATAGAAGCATAAACCTCTACATTCCCAGCTTCATCCTTAGTATTATCTGTATATACAATATAGTTTTTATGAGTTTCATCACTTTCAAAAGTAAATAAAACATCATAGACAACTTCATTACCATTATCATCAATCAATGTAAAGCTATTCTTCTTCATCTTACCTTCTCTCCTTATCTAAAAATGTTTGTAATATTATAGTTGCTGCTACACTATCTACTACTTTCTTTCTACTTTTTCTAGAAACATCTGCAGAAATCAGCATATCTGTAGCACTCTTAGTAGACAATCTTTCATCTTGTAAATAAACTGGAATATCCAATACTTTTTCTAATTCTTTTTTAAATTTTAGACTAAGCTCTCCTTTAGGACCAATAGAGTTATTCATATTCTTAGGAAAACCCAAAACAACCGCATCAATATGTAACTCATCCACTAGACGAGATACTTCTTGAATCAATCTCGGATATTCTTCATGATGACGAATGACTCCATAACTACTAGCAATCAAACCAGTAGCATCACTAGTAGCAATACCTAAAGTTCGACTTCCCAAATCCAAACCTAAATATTTCATTTATTTACTACGATAAAAATCCTGTAACAACACTTCCATAATTTTTGCACGATCAATTTGTTGAATTCTATTACGCGCATCTTTATAACTAGAAATATAACCAGGATCCCCACTAATCAAATATCCAACAATTTGATTACTAGGATTATAACCTCTTTCCTCTAAAGAATCCCATACTTCATTAAGAATATCACGTATTAATTTACTATCAATATCCTTAACATCAAATAGACTAGTCTTGTCTTGTGACATAATATCACCTCACTATAATATAATTCTATTTTAACATTGTTTTAATAGGAATACAACCAAAAAAAGAATATTGCAAACGCAATATTCTAAGCAGTATAGACAAAAGCCATATAAATAGCAAAAGCAAAATAAATTGCTGTTATAATCCATCCATTTGCTTGCTCAAACCAACTACTCTTATCTTTAACACCTAATGCAATAGAAGTCAAAGTACCACCAATAAGTCCACCAATATGAGCAAAATTATCAATACCAGAAACACAGAATCCTAAAACCAAGTTAATCACAATAAGTGGAATAATTTGACTCTTTACAACATTTCCTAAATAAACTCGATAATGATAACCAAAGTATACTAAAGCACCCATAAGTCCAAAGATTGCTCCACTCGCACCAATAGATGCATAATTACCACCAAAAATAGTAGAGAACAAAGCACCACTAATACCAGCAGCTAAATAAATAATCAAAAACTTAAATCTTCCTAAAAAGTTTTCTACTTGTGAACCAATAACATATAAAGCATAACAGTTAAACAGTAAATGGAAAAATCCACCATGTAAAAAGATACCTGTCAACAAACGATAATACTGACCATCTCTAACAGCTGGTCCCCATATCGAATAATTATTAATTAAATCATTATACTGACCAAATAAAATCGGTACAAAATACAAAATAACATTAACTGCAATCAACCAATACGTAATCATTGGAAAACGATTTTTAAATACAGCATTTATTTTTTTAGCATCTTTTTTATTATGTTCATTAATATCATTCGTTATTTTAGCAAACAAAGCAAATCCCTTTTCACTATATTTTAACTTTCTCGTTAAATCAGGGAAAAATTTCTTAATAACTGGACTTTTCTTAAAATCGGCTTCCGAATCAATTTTAACACATTCAACATGAGGAATAGCATGAATATCTTGAGATACATTATCTCCCATATCTAAAAAGATACTTAGTGTATTCATACGAAAAGATAAAGTCTTTTTCTTTATCTTCTTAACAATTCGCTTCGTCTTAAACATATCAAAATTAAACTGTTCATCATTATGAATATAACCAGAAACAATTCGAACGACCTCATAATCTTCATCCAAATTTTCTAACCAAATTTCATTTTCAACCCCTTGTAAAATAATAGGATTATAATTTTTGTCTATAATAAAATAATGAAGTAACTTCATCACAAGAATATTCTTGTCATCCATTAAAATTTCATCTTTCATCTAATCCCTCCAAATGACTAATAATATTATATACTAAAACATAAAATAAAGAAAGAGGTGTTTTATGAAAGCAATTTTAAAATTTATTATACTCTTACTTCCCTGGTTTTTACCCTCCCTGACTCCTATTGACAAAACATACTATAATTCTTTAAACCTTCCATGGTTTACTCCACCACAAATAGCTTATGGTATTATTTGGACAATCATATACATAATGATAACAATAAGTGTCTATAAAGTAATAACAACCAAAAAGAAAAAGGATATACCATCATCCTATAAATATACCCTTTTACTAAACTATTTATGTAATCAAAGTTTTCAACCAACATTTTTCTTATTAAAGAATAATTTTTTAGCATTTGTATCTTGTCTACTAACCTGGCTAAGTTCATTATTCTTATATAAAGAAACAAAAGAGTTAAATTCTGATGCCAGCAAATATCTGATTTTCTACATACTTTTCAGTCTATTTGCAACAATTTTATCATTGACCATTTATTTTTTAAATCTTAATTAATATGTTTAGAATACTCTCGAACTACAGATAACACACTTTGTAGTTCTTTTTCTATTTCTTCAAAATGATCTTTACAAAAGTCATAATTATTTTCTTTACTTTTTAATTCATGTTGATAACAAACATCAGCAAGCTTCATAAACCCTAAGTATTTAGCATCACTCTTCATAGAATGAACCAAAATAGAATAATTAGCCATATCTTTATTCTCTAAATAATCTTTCAATTGTTCAAATTTAGAATCAACTTCATCTAAATAATCATGCAATGTCATATGATACATTTCCATATCACCTAAAAGATCTAATGCATGATCAATATCTATACCATGACTTCTTAAATAATCTTCATTATATAAATTTGCATTAGAAGGTTTAGTAACCTCTTCTTCAATATCTAATAACTCTGTAGTATCTTCTAATTTTTGGTTTTCAATATGTAAAAGTGTGGCAAAAACTCGAATTAATTCTTCTTTTTCAATAGGTTTCGCTAAATAATCATCAAATCCATCCTGAAGATATTTTTCTCTCATTCCAGTAATAGCATTAGCTGTTAAAGCAACTACTGGGATAGAAAAGTTTGGTAATTTTTTTAATTCTTTTAATGTTTCAACTCCACTCATTTTAGGCATCATATCATCCAACAAAATAATATCATATTCTTCCCCAGACATAATCTTTTCTAAACAACGATAACCATTATCTACACAATCAACCTCTGCATGATAACGTTTTAATAATTGCGTTCCCACTTTTAGATTTAAAGTATTATCATCGACAAGTAAAACTCGATAACCCGTTAAATCTAAATGCTTAATAGTAGGTTTCTCTAATTGTTGTAATGAGCTTTCTTTTTCAATTGGTTGATCTAAAATAATAGTAAACTTAGAACCTTCTCCATAAACTGTATGAACAATAACTTTACCACCCATCAATTCGACTAGTTGCTTTGTAATAGCAAGTCCCAATCCTGTACCCTCAACAGTAGTGTTTCGATCTTCATCTAACCGTTGAAATTTCGTAAATAACTTATCAATATTTTCTTTTTTAATACCACGGCCACTATCTTCAACAGAGATAATCAATCGACAACGTTCTGGATTATTAATACAATTGACTTCATAGCGAACAAACCCTTTATCCGTATATTTAGAAGCATTACTTAAAATATTAGTAACCACTTTTTTGACATTAGTATGATCACCATATAACACCTTAGGTAAATCAGGAGCAATATACACCTGAAAATCAAGTCCCTTTTCATCCATTCTTGGCTTAATTAACTTAGCCAAATTAGAAAACAAATCAGGAGCATCATATGGAGAATTAACAATTTCCAACTTTCCCGCTTCTATTTTAGAAATATCTAAAATACCATTAACAATTTCAAGCAAGGTTTTAGAAGCACTAATAATATCCTTAGCATTATCTTTTGCTTCCTCTAAAGTTTTAGCATGACATACACTATCACTAAATCCAACAATAGCATTTAATGGTGTACGAATTTCATGAGACATACTAGACAAAAAATCCGTCTTTGCCTGATTAGCTTTATCTGCTTGTTCCTTTGCAAGCTCTAACTGATTAATCATCTTTACATCTGGATTTTCAATTGTAAAATACATAAGCATCGTAATAAATGTTTCGACATACGTCAATAAAAGCATATCAGGATTAGCAAATTGATAAACCATCGCAACAGCACCAATTGCTAAAAAAACATATACTGGATAATATTTTTTACGAGATACATTTTTAAAATTTAATACAACAGTCCACAAAATATACAGTATAAGAACAATAGAAATAAAATAAGTATAAAAAACAGATAAACCCGTAGTGTATCTAATATTCATGTTATCAGAAGCAACTAACTGAATAGGTAAACAATAAATAAGTACAATAGATAAGATAAATATAATTAACAATTTCTTCCTATTCCTATTTTTATGTTCTTGAATATAAGAATCACTATAAGATATTCTATAAATATACACCATAAAAATAGTAAGCCAAGTCACTAAATAAACTAAATAACTCTTTAAAATAAATGCACTAATAATAGGATATGAAGAATAAATATAAGCAGCAAAAGTACATAACATTTCAATAATTAATCCAATGATATTAGCAATAATTAACCAACCATATAATCTAGTTTCAACACTTTCTATATGCTTTTTAAAAAAGAAAACAATAAAAATCAAAGCAGCAAATGGAAAAGCACAAAGTGGAAAAAACATACCACTACCCACAACAATCACTCCTATTCTACAAATATTTTATCATAAAAAAAAGATAATAGAAATTATCTTTTTAAAACTTTATCATAAGTACTCTGTCTAGCTCTATCCTCTAAAGCAGTATAATCAATTTTATCACTACGATTTCTTGGTAATTCATCTAAAAACTCAAGATTCTTAGGAACCTCAAATTCTTTTAACTGAACAACATCACCACTAATAGGATCTGTAAAAGGATGCGATAATTGCTCCATAATATAAGTTTTTTCCTCCTCCGTTGGTAAAACTCCTGGTCTTAAAACAATAAAAGCACGATTACTATATAAGTCCTCTTCATCAGGCTGAGACACAACTGCACACGCCTCAACAGAATCAACTTTAGAAATGATTTGTTGTACATGTTCACAATACACCTTATTTAAAGAAGAAGTAATATAAAATCTAGAAGTTCTACCAGTTAAAGTAAAATAACCATCTTCATCTAACACTCCAAGAGTTCCAGTTCTAAAATAATCTTTTCCTTTATAATGAACCATAGATTTTTCTGTTAATTCAGGATCACGATAATATTCTCGAAAAACATTCTTACCAGAAATACATAATTCCCCTTCTTCACCATACTTCAATTCTTGAACTTTTCCTTCTTCATCTAACTTAGTATTATCAATAATAATTGCTGAACAACCAGTTAAAACTTTACCCACTGTTTCAGGTCTATTTTCAACGCCAACCGGATTTGTTCCACTACCACCTGTTTCCGCATTACCAGAACCATTTTCAATAATGACATCAGCATTATGTTCACGGAAAAAGTCTTCCCCAATTTTTGCTTGTTTAGGTGTTAAAAAGTCTCCACCAGAAATAAATTCAGTAATAGTAGATAAATCCATTCCTTTAGGAGTATTCTTACGAACCATTTCAAGTAAGGCAGGGCTACCAAAAATCATATTAACTCCCTTAGACATATAATAAGGAATTGTCTTAGGCCCTATATCAGGTGCTAAAGTAGCTTCTCTTCCACATAATAATGACATCAATGTTGAAGTAACAAAACCATAAGGATAACAAAATGGAACACATACTAAAGTTTTATCTCCAACTTCACTTTTAATACTGCTAGAATTTTTTAAATATGTTCCACTAGCTAATATATTTTCATTTGTTAAGACAACAGACTTAGGATTTCCCGTAGAACCGCTGGTAAATAAAATCAAAGCATCTCTCTTGCCCTTTCCAAAAGGCAAAGATAATTTTTCTCTTGCAGTAGCTAGAGCACTCATATCACGATAATTTAAATAATCTTTATAAGTATCAATAGAAGAACTTTGTGGATCAGAAAAACCTTTTTTATTAATATCTTGTGGAAAAAGAGTAACAACATGCTCAACTTTTGTACCATCTTTCATTCTAGCATTATAACTAGCATCCTTATTAAAATTAAATAAAATTGGAGATTCAAACAAATTCAAATAATATTTAATTTCCCCTTCACCAGCAGCAGGATTTAAAAAAGTAGTTAAAGCTCCAACCTTATTAGCAGCTAAAAAAGCAACAACCGCTTGACTAAAATCAGGCATAGACACTGTAACAATATCCCCTTCTTTAATTCCTAATTTACGAAATGAACGAGCTAAAACAGCAGCATCATCTAATAATTCTTGATATGTGATAGTTAAATCCAAACAATTAATAGCATTAGCATCACGATAAAAACTACTCATCAAAGCCAAAGCGTCATAAATATTAACACTTGGAATAATAGGATTTCGTTTAAAATAACTAACTCCCCTTTCATGCGTACGATCAATAGATGGATACCCTGTATTCTTTTTTAAAGAATAAGAATCACCTAGTGTTTCAAAAAGTTTAAAATTTATCATAACAATCCCCCTCACTCATAAAAAAAGCAGTACTTTTGAGGCACAAAAAACCAAAGTACTGCTTTATGAATAAATAAATTTTTGATAAGTTCTATTCATAGAACCCACCCCTAACAACTTATAGTCTACATGATAATAACAAAAAAAGCAAGAAATTATTGATTTCTTAACTTTTCTAAACAATCCTTAAACTCTTTAGGTGGTTCTACTTCAAAAAACAATTCCTTACCAGTTGTAGGATGTAAAAAGCGGATACTCTTAGAATGTAACATTTGACCAAACTCCGTAGATTTACCATGACCATACATTGGATCATTAGAAACAGGGTGACCAATATATGCCATATGAACACGAATTTGATGGGTACGACCAGTTTCCAAAATACACTCCACTAAAGAGTGATTAGTAAACTTTTCTAATACCCGAAAATGAGTAATTGCCTCTTTTCCATGAACATCTGTAACAGCCATTTTCTGTCTATTATTAGGATCTCTTCCAATAGGAGCATCAATAGTACCAGTATCATGTTGAATAACACCATCAACAATTGCTAAATAATGACGTTCTACTTCCTTATTAGCAATCATACGAGACAATGCATCATGTGTTTTATCATTCTTAGCAACCAACATTAACCCACTAGTATCTTTATCTAAGCGATGAACAATACCAGGACGCATTTTATCTTTTTGAGACAACTGAAAACGATATAACAAAGCATTTACTAAAGTACCAGTATAATGTCCAGGAGCAGGATGTACAACCATTCCACTCTCCTTATTAATAACTAATAAGTCATCATCCTCATAAACAACATCAAGAGGAATATCTTCAGCTTCTACTTTAATATCATAATTTAAATCATCATCAACCAAAATAGCATCTCCAACTTTAACAATATAATTATTAGATACTTCTTTTCCATTTACTGTTACCAATCCCTGCTTAATCAACTTTTGAATTTTACTTCTAGAAACATTTAACTCCTCTGATAAGTAAGAATCAATTCTCTTCTCCTCTTCCGTCTCTACTTTTATCTCGAAATTCATTAACATCCCTCCTTAGTATATTAATTGCCAAAATCAAAAATCCAATAGTAATGCCAACATCAGCAAGATTAAATACTGGAAATTCATAACCAAAGATATTAAATGATAAATAATCAACAACCGCACCATATAAAAGACGATCCACTAAATTTCCAACAATACCACCAATGACAATACCAAGGCCAAAGATTCTCCACTTCGTCATCTTCTCATCCGTAATAACATAGCAATGAATAAAAGCAAGTACTAATACACTTAAAACAATTAATACAATTGTTGCTCCACTAAAAATGCTAAACGCTCCACCTGTATTTTCTAAATGATAAATAGAAAAGAACCCAGGAATAACAGAAATTTCTTCCATCAAAGACACTTTAGAACGAACAAGCAATTTAATCAACTGATCAAAAATAAGTAAAATAGCAGCTACACTATAAATACCTTCCCTATTCTTTAATAATCTCTCACTCTTTTTCGTTTTCTTTTTCATCTAGTCCCTCCTTATCTTTTAAATACCTAATTTTTTGAACAATCACCTGATACTGATCTAACCTCTTCTCAACAGTACCACGAATCTTCAATAAATCACCTTTTTCAACCATCTCATATAAACGATATACTTTTGGAAATAAAGTAAAATCCATCGTACCAGTCTCATCACTTCCAGTAATAAAGGCCATCTTATCTCCTTTTTTAGTATTAATTACTTTTATTTTATCAACTAATATCAAAGTATCAACCCTTTTTCCAAAATTATTAGAAATTTGATTTAAAGAAATAGCATAAGGATTATCTTTTTTATACATAGTAGTAGGATGACTGGATAAATAAAAACCAAATACACTTTTTTCCATCTCTAATAAATAACTATCCTCATATTCTCTTTTTTCTTCAATATCAGGTTGCATAACCAAACTAGGATCAATATCTTTCGTAAGTTCAGCATAATTAAACAAACTATCTAAATTATAAATAAGTGTTGCTCTATTATAAGAAAACTCATGAAAAACATCTGCATAAATCAAAGTCTCTAAACTTTTTTTGCCAACACCTGCTATATATAATCTACTAAAAGCATCATAAATGCTAACAAAATTGCCTTCTTCTCTAGCTTTTAAAATACTATTAGCAACAACAATACCAATGGACTTAATATTAGAAAATGGATAGACAATCTTCCCATCTTTTACAAGATATCGTTTGTCGCTTAAATTAATAGAAGGTTTTAAAATTTCTAAATGGTTCGCTCTAGCCTCCATAATATACTCATGAGTCTTAGACTCACTTCCAATAACATTAGTAAGAAGATTAGCAAAGAAAATAGTTTGATAATGACTCTTTAAATATGCCATCTTATAGGCAATAATAGAATAAGCAACAGAATGTGAACGATTGAATCCATAACCAGCAAAATTTAATATTAAGTCAAATAACTTTTTAGAAATTTCATAACTATGACCACGTTTTATACTCTTAGAAATAAACTTTTCTTCTTCACTCTTTAATAAATCAACTTTTTTCTTACTCATAGCTCGACGTAAAATATCAGCCTCACCCAAACTATATCCTGCAAATACATTTGCAACCTGCATAATTTGTTCTTGATAAATAATAATACCATAAGTATTTTTTAAAATTGGTTCCAAACATGGATCTAGATAAGTAATTTCTTCTTCCCCATGTTTCCTACGAACATAAGAATCAATATTAACCGCTGGACCAGGTCTAAACAAAGCAATAGCTGCAAAAATATCTTCAAAACAATTAGGTTTTAAATTACGTAAAAAGTTTCTCATACCAGTACTTTCAAATTGAAAAATACCACTCGTATTAGCAACTTCAAAAATATGTAATGCATCTTTATCATTCAAAGGAATCTGATTAAAATTAACTTTTTCTCCTAATGTAGTTTCAATATCAGTCAAAATATTATGAATAATAGTCAAATTCTTAAGACCCAGAAAATCCATCTTCAATAACCCTAACTCTTCCAAATACTCCATAGAATAACTAGTTAAATACATTCCTTCACTCATCGTCAAAGGAACAACCTCATCCAAATCTTTTTGACACATAACAATTCCAGCAGCATGAGAAGACGTATGTCTTGGAAATCCTTCTAAATGAAGAGCTATCTTATACATTTTACTAAGTAATAAGTCACTATCAATACGTGCTTTAAAAGAAGGATTATTTTTATAAAAATCAGATAACTTATCTTTTGTAAAACCAGGAATAAATTTATTTAAACCATCCACTTTATAAGTTGGAATATTTAATACACGACTAACATCACGAATAACTTGCTTAGCACTCAAAGTACCAAAAGTAACGATTCCAGCAACCCTCTTTTTGCCATATTTAGAAACCACATACTCAATGACTTCATCCCGTTTATCATCAGGAAAATCCGTATCAATATCAGGCATAGTTTTACGCTCAGGATTTAAAAAACGTTCAAATAACAAATCATATTTCAAAGGGTCAATTTCAGTAATACCTAAACAATAAGATACTAAAGAACCAGCAGCACTACCTCTTCCTGGACCTACCAAAATATCATGTTGTTTCGCATACTTAATAAAGTCATATACTACTAAAAAATAATTAGAAAATCCCATTTCATCAATAATTTTTAATTCATAACTAAGTCTTTCACGATATTTTTCAGATACATTTCCTTGAAGTCTACGATTAAGTCCAGCTTTACTAAGCTCAAACAAATACTGACTAGGATTATCACATTCATATATAGGCAATAACAATGTAGCTTTAGGAAATTCCAAATTACACATATCACTAATCTTCATCGTATTAATCAATCCAACATTATCAGTATAATCAAATACATTAGGAATCTCTAATTCATGACCGACTAAGTCATAAGCCATTTCATCACTAACTGTCTTACCATCACGAATACGATATAAATAACCAAGATACTCACTATCTGTTTGATACATATATAATGACAAAGGGAAAAACACCACATTACGACTATCTAATAAAACTTCCCTCTCCTCATTTTTATTACGATATCCCAAATAAATATCAGAATAAATATTCTTCATATCAGAAAAATGACTCTTACTATCATAAGGAAGAACACATATAACATCAGAACTATATAATGTTAAATCATCTACAGTTACCTTTCTTTCATTTTGAATAGTAGACAATTTCATTAAATTCTGATAACCAGTATAATTCTTACAATATAAAACAAGATCAAAATCTAAATGAATAATTAATCCAATAATAGGTTTAATATTTTCTTTTTCACACTTATGAATAAATTCCATAACTCCATACATAGTATCATCACTAAGTGCCATACTAGAGATTTTATGATGTACTGCAAAAGATACTAAATCATCAATAGATAACATACTAGAAAGTAAAGAATAATAACTCTGATTATATAATGGTATATACATATAAAACCTCCTCATACTTATTCTATCATAAAATATAAAAGATAAAAATTGAAAATAAAAAGGACTATATATTTTTATAGTTCTTTTTGTGGTAAATTAAATAAATGATTAGAATAAGTAGGCATATCTTTTTCAAAGTCTACCATATTATATTTCTTAATATTTTGTTCTAAACACAACTCTTCATATTTATCATCCCATGAAAGTTTATAAGATTCTTCTAAAGATAAACCTAATTTTTGTAAATAATATAAGATAACAGTTTTAGGATCTTTATCCGAACTTTTATTTTCTATTTCTATTGCTAAAGCAAAAGGATAGATATCTACTACAATTTCAACATCATCATTAAAAAAGACATGACGATAGCGTTCGTAGCTTTCTACTAATTTCAATTTTAAGACTTTTTCTAATAAAAAAATCAAATTATCATATTCTTCAGGCACAATAGATAGTTCAACTTCTTTTTCTGTATTAATATCTTGAGTCTGAACAACGCCCATTCGTTGCTTATAACTAATCATACACTTTTTTAACTCATTATTCTTAGTAATACGAACACGAAATCTAGCATCGACATCCTTAGAATAAAAACTATATTCCTGGTTTGGATGATCATATTGTATAGTTTTTTCATAAAACTTTCCTTTGTATTGTAAATCTGGAAATGTTTTCAAAAAATCAACAATCTTTTTTTCTTCACTCAAAGAATAATAATAACGTACTTCTGATTCCACATTATTTTTTATATTATTATGTTCAACTTGTAATTGTCCAGTAAGAAGTTCATAAGTAGAAACATCTAATATTTCCGCCAATAACGGAATCATACTTAAATCTGGCATATATACACCAGTTTCCCACCTAGAAACAGTCTTATCTGTAACATATAATAAATCTGCCAACTCTCGCTGCGTCATTTGTTTCTTTTTTCTCATAAAAGATATTACTTTTCCAATATTATTTTGATTCATAATATAACCTCCCCTTGTTTATGTCCATAATTTTATCATATATTCAAAAAAAGAACACCCCGCAAATAGCGAATAATAAACAATTATTTAGGTACTTTTAAACATTTTATTTGACTTCTAAGATAATTTATGTTAAAGTTATTAAGCAGAAAGAAAAAGAGCAAAGGAGGAAGAAAAATGGCAACTAATATATCAAATAGAATCGGAAATGTTAAAAACTTAAGATCTCACTCTTTAAGAGCTACAAAGAAAAGACAAAAATTAAATTTACAAGTTGTAAGACTTGAAGACGGAACTAAAGTAAGAATCTCAACTAAAGAAAAAAGAGACTTATTAAAAAAAGCTGCATAATTGCAGTTTTATTTTTAGAAAAAAAGCATCAAATTAATGATGCTTTTTTTATTGACAAGTATATCCACCAGAAACAAGTCTCTGTTGAGCAATATCTTTGGTATCAGTAGATAAAAATTCAACATTTGCTAGTGAGTTACCTCTATGTAAATCTGTCAAAGTATTAGGATCAAATGTTGCAAAATCGACAGCCATCTTTGCCGTATATCCATCTACAACATTAGGTGTAGTACTAGCTGTTGGTGTTTTTTCTAATAGATAACCATTAATCTGTGTTTGCATTAAATTTGATAAAGAAGTATCCAAACTAACGATACTAGATGGAGTTTGAGTAACAGGAGTACTAGCTTTAATCTCCTGAATCTTTTCATAATATTTAATAGTACCTGTATCTAAAAACTGAAAGTTATAAGTAGTAGTTACTAAAGTAGAATCCTCAGGATTTGTCTGACTCATAGTACAAGTCATCGCAAGTGGATTAGCTTGTTGTGCACTAGCATCAGCAGTTGTCTCCTCTTCTTGTCTTTGTTCAGAAACAGCAGGAGTATCTTTTACATCACGACTACTTAACATATTAGAAACAGTAGGATAACATAAACCTAAAGAAATAGAAAATACACCTAAAATAGCAAGTACTGCAGCTGGCTTTTTACTTGTCCTCTTCTCATAATTTGCAGCTTTTTCTAACTCTTGTAAATTAAGAACTTGAGTTCTTGTTAACTCTTCTAATTCTTCTTTTGATTTTCTACGTCCCATGTCGATCACCCTCTACTATTATCATTATAGTAAAATTATTAGAAAATAGCAAACAAAAAAAGCTATTTCTAGCTTTTTTTAATTACTTTTTTTATTTCTAGCATCAAACTTCTTACGTTCTTCAGTATTTAAAATACGTTTACGTAAACGAATAAAGTTTGGAGTAACCTCTACCAACTCATCAGAATTAATATAATCAAGTGCATATTCCAAAGTAATTGGACGTGGACGTTTCAATACTACTGTATGATCACTACCAGCAGCCCGCGTATTAGTCAATTGTTTTCCTTTAACAACATTAACGGCTAAATCATTATCACGATTACACTCACCAACAATCATACCTTCATAAACTTCGGTACCAGGTTCAATAAACATAGTACCACGATCTTCCAAATTGCCAATAGAATAAGCAGTTGCAGAACCATTTTCCATAGAAACTAAAACGCCAAATTTTCTCTCACCAACATCTACATTTTCATAAGGCATATACTCTTTAAAACTATGAGACATAATACCATATCCTTTAGTAAGAGTCATAAACTCAGTAGAAAAGCCAATTAATCCACGAGATGGAATTGTATATAATAAACGAGTTTGGCCATTAATATTACTCATATTTTCCATTTTCGCGCCACGTAAACCTAATTGTTCAATAACAGAACCTACAGAATCATCTGGTACATCAATTTGTAATTCTTCATATGGTTCGTATTTTACACCGTCTTTTTCTTTGATGATAACTTTAGGCTTAGATACTTCAAGTTCAAAACCTTCACGACGCATATTTTCAATCAAAATACTTAAATGTAATTCTCCACGACCACTAACCATAAAAGAATCATTTGTATATGGTTCAACTTTCAAACTAACATCACGTTGAGTTTCACGATTTAATCTTTCTTCAATCTTACGAGCAGTAACAATTTTTCCATCTCTACCAACAAAAGGAGATGAATTAGCACCAAATGTCATTTGTAATGTTGGTTCATCAATATGTAATAATGGTAAAGGTAAAATATTGTTATTATCACATAAAGTCTCACCTACTGAAATATCACTAAGACCAGCAACAGCAACAATATCTCCAGCTTCAGCTTTTTCAATTTCAATACGCTTATATCCATAAAATCCAAACAATTTTTGAATTCTAAATTGCTTAGTAGAACCATCCAATCTACAACAAGTAACCATCTCACCTGTTTTAATTGTACCATTATGAACACGACCAATACCAATTCTACCAACAAATTCATTATAATCAAGTAATGCTGGTTGGAATTGTAAAGGTTTTGTACTATCACCCTGAGGAGCAGGAATCTCTTCAATAATAGTGTCAAGAATTTCACCAAATCCCTCAGTTTGTGTACTTAAATCATCACTATAAGAACATGTACCATTTAAAGCAGAAGCATAAATAACTTTAAAATCAAGTTGATCTTCATTAGCACCTAACTCAATAAATAAATCTAATACTTCATCTACTACTTGTTTACATCTAGCACTAGGTTTATCTACTTTATTAACAACTACGATTGGTTTAACGTGAGCTTCAAAAGCTTTTTTCAACACAAAACGAGTCTGTGGCATAGCACCCTCATAAGCATCTACAACCAAAATAACTCCATCAACCATATTCATAATGCGTTCAACTTCTCCACCAAAATCAGCATGTCCTGGAGTATCTAAAATATTAATACGTACTCCTTTGTAATCCAAAGCAGTAGTCTTTGCTAAAATAGTAATTCCACGTTCTTTTTCAAGTGCATTAGAATCCATAGAAACATTAGAAACATCTTCATTATCACGAAACATACCAGAATGTTTCAAAATACCATCTACTAATGTTGTTTTACCATGGTCTACATGCGCAATAATTGCTACATTTCTTTTATTCATAATACATCACACCTCTTTACGTCGCTCCCAATTATAACACACAATAAAAAAAAATACTAGACTTTTCTAGCATTTTTATTTCACCTTCTGAACAGCTTCTTCTGATTTATCCAAAACAGGTGTACCTGGTTGACTATAATCATAAATATCCAACACTTCATTATATACTTTTTCTACTTCTACTGGAACATCATTTATAAACCACACATCATACCCAGCAGTCTCAGAACCATAACTATATTTACGAGTAAAATTCTCTATATCATAAACAGAATACCCTTCCGGAATAGAAATAGACCCTCCTGTAATATCCTGAGCATCTACAGAACTAGTTAAATAATAACGCTCAAAAAACAAATGCTCTCCAACATCAAAATATTTTTCTTCATCAATAACACTTTCCTGACTTGTTGTCTCTTTTTCTTTAGTGTAATTATCATTAGAATTAGAAGAAACACCACACCCCGTAAGAGAAAAGCACCCCAAAGTACCTAATTCTTCTTTTCAATAAAAATCGTTTTTATTTTTTTATACAAATACCAAATAACTAAAATAACTAGCAATACCTTAATTGGCGTCTTTAACCAAGTAATTTTAGCACTAACATAAATCCAACCATTTCCTAACGTATAACCTAAATAAACAAATAATAAAGTCCAAGGAATAGAACCAATAATCGTAAATAACAAGAATTTCCAAAAAGGCATCCTCATAATTCCAATTGGAAGAGAAATAAGAGTTCGTATAATAGGAAAATTACGACCAATCAAGGCACCAAACATTCCATATTTAGAAAACCAAGAATCACTTCTTTCTAAATCTTCTTCTTTCATAAAAAAATATTTTCCAAATTTTTTAATAAACGATCTACCACCAAAATATCCCATAAAATAAATAACGATAGCACAAAAAACACTACCTAGAAGTCCTACAAAGAAAGCTCCCCAAAAAGAAAAAATACCACGACTAGCTAATATTCCACCTGTTGCTAAAATAGCTTCACTAGGAATAACAATAATAACAGCTTCCAATACCATTCCCAAAAACATACCAAAATATCCAAAATCTTGAATTAAAGAAAACACAAAATCTCCCACGAAATCACCTAATAAAGTATATGAAAAAAGAATTAGTTTCTTTCTAATTCTTCTATATACTCATATAAGGTATTATAAGTTTTTTTACCTAACTGATCTAACTCTTTACTATGATTTTTCATAAGTGCCCCTTGAAAAGAGGATAACATTTCATAATCATTAACACTATCCCCTATAACATATAAATCATCTTTATAACAGTCCGCATGTACTAATACTTTTTCAAGAGCATCTTTTTTATTAACAGACCCATCCATAATATTAATATGTTCAACACTAAGATAAGCATAAAATCCCATATCCAATAAATGATCTACTACTTGTTGAGCCTCTTTTCTCCTATCACCAATAATGCCAACTACTTTAACACAATCATCCATATTTTCTGTTTGATTATACCCATCATCTAAATAATAATCAAAATTATATTGTTCTAAAACAGGTATAATCTGGATAATATCTTCTCTAGATAAATAAATAGTAGAAAAACAATAATCCATAGAATCGAATAATTTAGCCCCGTCCTGACATACTAAATAATGATACGGAATATCATATTGATTAAGCAATTGCTTTACACTAGAATAGTTCCTACCAGTAACAATACCAAACAAATTACCCTGTTTCATAAAGCTACGAATAGCAATAACATTCTTTTTAACCACTTCTTCATCTGGCACATATAAAGTCAAATCAAAATCACTTGCTAACACTTTCATAGAATCACATCCTATAAATATTATATAAAACAAAAAAAGATAAAAAAAGTATTGACAATGTTTATATATCTGATATAATTGTAAATGTCTATTGAACTTATAGACTGAACTTCGTCACTTGTGGCTGAGGTTCATACAATTTAATATGCGGATGTAGTTTAATGGTAGAACCTCAGCCTTCCAAGCTGACTACGGGAGTTCGATTCTCCTCATCCGCTCCATTAACGAATCTGTTCGAACTTTTCGGACTTTGATATATAGAAATCAATCGCAAGATTGATTTTTTTGTGTCTCGAACTCCCGTAGAGCTTGGAAGTACAAAGAAATCATCCTAAAGAAAGGATGGTGTTTATGATTAAGTTTATTAAGCAAGAATTACCTTTTGAAAAGTCATTAAAGCAAAGATTAGATTTTATCTGTAAATTCTGCAAAACAAAACCAATATTTATTAATGGTAATATTATAAAGATTGATAAAACCAATCTAGCTTATATTGAACCTCATAGAATCATTATTAAAGGTATAACATTTCTTGCATTTAATTATTCTACTGATATTTACATAAGAAACTTAACTAATAAAATTAAAATATCAGAACTAGAAAACTACTTAAATACTATGAACTGACCTTTCACAAGATAGATTTTCATCTAAAAATATTGTATAATTTATATAGAGGATAATTTATTTACCTAAAGTCTTACAAAGTATTTTGAGAAGTGAAAGTATTAGTTCGTAGTACCTTCACTTCTCTTTTTTTAAAACTTAAAAAGGAGATGGTTAAATATTGAATGAAGAAAAGAAAAAATTTGTAGTTGGGCTATATCCAAGAGTTAGTACAGAAGATCAAGTACGTGAGGGCTTTAGTTTAGATGAACAAGAAGAAAGCATGAAAAGATTATGTGATTATAAGCATTACACAATCTATAAAGTCTATCGTGAAGAAGGTGTATCAGCCAAAAGTATGAATCGTCCTAAATTCCAAGAAATGCTAAAAGATATGAAAGATGGAAAGATAAATAAAATTATCGTTTATAAACTAGATAGACTTACTCGTTCAATTCAAGATTTAGAAATAATCTGTAAGATGATTGAACAATATAATTGCAGTCTAGAAAGTATTTCCGAAGAATTAAACACCGAAACCTCTACTGGTATATTCTTTATGAGAATGACTACTATACTTGCTCAACTTGAAATTGAAAGAACTTCAGAAAGAACAAAATTTGGTTTAGCAGGAGCTATTAAACAAGGACATATTCCTCATAGAGCACCACTAGGATACAAGCATGAAAACAAAATGTTAGTTCCTGATGTTTTAACAAAAGATATTGTTGTTAGAATATTTGAACTTTATCATAGTGGAATGTCATATCAAAAGATTAGCAACTTATTCAATAAAGAAAAAGTTTTAAGTAAAGAAAACTGGAGAGACTCTACTATTGTGAATATCTTACAAAATGAAATTTATAAAGGCGACTTTGTACATGGTAAAAGAACAAAGAATCCTACCTATTATAAAGATGTTGTTAAGCCTATTGTTTCAAGAGAATTATGGGAAGAATGCCAAGTACAAAAGAAAAAGAACTCTAGAAGTTATATGAGAAATCTTACTTATTTGTTTTTACAAAAAATAAAATGTCCTAAATGTAGTAAGATACTTGGTGGTAAAGCTACTAAAAAGAAAAATGGTAATGTTTATCACTATTATTATTGTAGTAACTGCAAATGTAATATTAAAGAAGAAATCATAGAAAACTACATTAAATCTTTTATTGATGACCTTACCGAATATGATTCTATAGTTAATCAATTTTTCTTACCTATGATAAAACAGAAAATAGAAAATCCTAAAGAACAACTAGAAAAAGAATTAAACGAACAAAAAGCTAAAGATACTAGACTTAAGAAAGCATATTTAGATGGAGTTATCTCGCTAGATGATTATAAAACAGAAAAAATTCAATAACGATTATAGCCTTCCTCTTAGCAACTCT